>CALKXO010000131.1 GCA_938003615.1 uncultured Pirellulaceae bacterium
GGATCCTCCTTTGCCCGTGGTGACCGCCCCAGAAGCTCATGTCATTCGTGCGATCATCGCAGTGAAGCTTGAAAACCAAGAGGGGTACTCAGATCCGTTGCTGGAATTGCCGGGGGCGAAATGGCAGGTCGATCCGGATGAGGAAGAAGAGAAAGACAACAGCGCTTACGGCATGGATCAAATGGAAGCGATGGAGGGGATGGCCGACGCAATGGCCGCAGGCATGGATGGCCCTCAGACAAGAAAGAAGAAAAGAAAAGAGCGCGAAAGAGACAAAGACCCACAAGACACCGCTGAAGTCGACGCGTGGAGTGGAATGCCAGGTACGCAGGAAGCGGTTGCTGGTGGACTGCGCCCTAAAAACATCGGTGTTTCGTCTGGGAATTCGATGGCACTTAAACGCAACGTGGTCGTTGTCAATGCACTTGTCGAACATCGCAAGTTGTGGAAAGAGCAGGAACAAGTGCTGTCCAACAGCGTTGGGTGGTACCCAAAACGTGATCTTCCACAGTACGAATTTTTGCAAGTTGAGAAACGAACGATTGGTGCCGATGGCAAACCATCCCAATGGGTAGATGTATCTGAATGGGTTAACTTTGATCAGTCGGAGTGGAATCCTGGAAGTTTCATATCGGGGCCTGAAGTCGTTGCTCCGGGGAACTTCGATCGAAACCTGACAAACGCGATTCCAGCCCTGTTAGGGGTTGATTATGTTCCGTATGTGCTGCATTCGAAACTATCTCCTCGAGTCTTCAAAAAGAAAGAAAAGGAAGACACCTCCCCTGAGGCGCTCGATGCACTCGAGGGCAAGAAATCTAAGGATGATGAGGAAGACGACTACAATAATTTCGACAACGGTAATGGTGGCCGTCGAGAAAAAGGTTCCCTAGTCCAAGCTGGTGGCGGCATGATGGGCGGCCCCAGTATGATGGGAGACATGGGGGGGGGCATGATGGATGGTATGGACGGCATGATGATGGGGATGTACGGCGGTGCGCGCGGGGACGGCCGAACTAGCAGCGACATGACGGCTTACTCAGAACTGACCGATCCCTCATTGGAGCCCGAGATGGACTTCAAGGCTGTGCGATTCTTCGACATGCGTGTCTCTCCTGACAAACCAATGAAGTACGAATACCGCGTTAGGTTATGGTTGAAAGATCCAAATGCTACGGATCCTGATGCCAATCGTGGTGGCATGGCTGACATGAGCGAAATGGCCAATCAAATGGATGCGATGATGGGTATGGGCGGTGGTCGCCGAGGGAAAAAGAAGGATCAAGAGAAAGTCTTCACGAAGACTGACATCAACTTCACGATGCAAGGCCAATTGGTTCGAGATCGATTGAAGTTGACGCGCGAAGAAGAAGATGAAAACGGTGATCCAATCTACTATGTATCGGAGTTCTACGACGGACAGGACATGCCGACCGAGGTTCAGGTCCCAGTTGGTTTCGATTACCTTCGGTTTACGCGCCCAACGAAGTGGAGTGAGCCGATTGCAGTGTCGGTCGGTGGAACGAGCCCACAGTTTTTCGCTGATGCGGTTGACGCTCCACGAACGGTGAAAGTTGGCGAAACAGAAGTTCCGATTGAAGAACCAAAAATTGATATTGTCACCGAAGTCGAAAATCCAGAATTGAGCGGATTTGAGATGGCCGGTAAGAAAGAATTTTCGATTGGTGATTTGATGAATTTTTCTGAACCGGTCACCATCTTGCACCCAGTGGCTCAGTCAGTTCACTTTCTTGAGGAGGCTAACTTTGAGACTGGAGCAACCCTAGTTGATGTCATGGGAGGTGAGCGACTTGATTTGCCTAGAAGCGAACCGATTCAGTATTCCCTACCTGGCGAGTCGTTAGTCATGGGGCCCGACGGTGAATTCAAGATAACCAATGACGTTGAACAACGGACCCACGCAAGACACGCGCTTCGCCTACCGGATGAAAAAGCCGAGTATGGCAAGAGAAAGAAAAAGAAGATGCGGCCTGGCATGGGAGGTCCATTCGGCGAGATGGGCCCTGGAATGATGGAACCATAAGCTAATGCCTATGAAGTCGTCATGCGAAATGGCGTGACTCAAACACAGAAAGAGAAAGGTCGGCAGGCTATCCTGCCGACCTTTTTGTTTGCACCTGACTAGACTTGACTAGTGGAGTATCCACCCCGAATTCGATCGCCGTCGGGGCCTTACGACTCACATTTACCGCCTCACGCTTGCCAGAAGACGCTCACGTTCGTTTAGCCCCAGCAAACTGTATTCTGCTGAGCCTCCGCGACTTCCGCTAGTTGTTTAGAACGATGCCCTTGATCAAGCCATCGACGACAAGGGTGTCGTTTACCCAACCTTGAAAATCGGCGGTAAACATTGCGTTTTTTCGTACCTTGCCGCGTCGCAGCATAACGACCAACCGGTCACCGGGGACGACAGGACCACGGAAGCGCACGCTTTCTAGACCGCCAAGCCCAACATAGCCGCCATTGTCCACCATTTTGTTGTCCATGGCGAAGTAGCAAGAAAGCTGTGCGGCACATTCGCAGACCAAGACGCCAGGCATGATGGGTTTGTCAGGAAAGTGTCCTCGGACCCAAAAAGCGTCTTCTTGGATATCCTTGAACCCAACCGCGTAGTCGTGACTCATCAAGAGAATACCGTCCAGTAGGGCCAATTCAAATCGATGGGGGTTGATTTTGCCAATGGCCTCTTTATCTATGACGATTTTGTCGTGGTCAAATTGAGACGAATCAACGAACGCAGATTTCAAAACTCTGTCCTGTGAAAAATTCAGTATTGCCTTCACTTCAAACCATCCCCACGTGTTTCTAGGGCGGGAAGTAGCTTGTTCAACAAACTCAGCTCAGGATTTTACCCGGGAACGGCCAAATTGCAATTAACGAGGCCCTTGGTTGGGCCCCAAAAGGAGAACTGGCAGGATTTTTCAGATGTTTCGAAAATCCGGGCCGAATTAGCTCAGCGTGGGCACGTCTCTTTGCCTAAATCTTTGATTTCCCTCTGTATTTTGCATGCAACAATGAATTCAGATACATTGTAAATACAATGAGGTTTTCAAACCTTGGGGTTTCCAAGTGCCAACCTAACTGAATCGGTCAAAGAATTGCCCTTTCATTCAAAAGCTTGTTTGACAACGTTAGACTAATTGCAGATGAATCCTTCTTGCAGCTACCTGAGAACTTCTATGCGTCGCACTTCCGCCGAACATCTTCTGACAAAGCACGCTCTGTCATTCCTTAAGTATTCATCTGCCGCGCTACTTGCTGCAATGTTACTTCAAATACTCAACGTCCCAGCGACCTGTGCGCAGTCTCCAGCTGCTGTCGATCATTTTTCAGATCCCCAGCTGGCCGCCGCAGACCCGTTTGCTGAGCCACCACCGTCCGCCGTTGATCCTTTTGCTGAGCCACCTCCCGTCATAGCAACCAATCCGTTTGCCGAGGATGCGGAAACCTCTCAACCACCAGCGAGTTCAAAACCAACCGAGGTACCAACCGAAGGCACTCCGCTAGATCAGTCGCCGGCTTCAACGCCACCTGCTGCTGACGAATCGGAAAAGGTTGCGCCCCAAACCACGATTGATCCTACGCAACCAGCCGCGTCCCAGCCGAAGCCCCCCGTTCCAGCGAAGCCACTAAACACACCTGCAAAAGTTAAAACGTCCCAAGACGGTGGTTGGGTCAATTGGTTACTCAGTAATTGGTACTGGGGGGTAGCTGTTCTTCTTCTGCCGATTCTCGGATGGTTGTTTTCAAAACGCGTAAAACGCGGAAAACGCGGAAAACGCGGAAGACGCGGAAGACGCGGAAAAGCTAGTTTCGAACCGGAAATCAAAAGTGGGTCGTTCAAGAAATCAGATCGTTTTAAAGAAGACAAGCAGGTGCGTAAGCCAGAGGGAATTGCATCTCAACTTGTTGCGGCAAAAGAGAGTAGTGTCGAAATTGAAACAGGAATAACATCGGATGCCGCGGTTGACTCATTCGAGAGTGAGTTTTCTAATATCGGCACATCGTCTGCTGCCGCGGCGGCTTTGTCTGACAGCGTAGAGTCAGTTGATGAGGCTGATGATATCGATTTTGGATTCGATACGGATGAGCAGCCTTCCTTGACCTCAACGGACGCGACCGATGACGACGATTTTCTCGATCTAGTACTCGACCAACCGGATCAAGCATTAGATACCAATCTGGAAGACAACCTCGAAGATTTGAGCGCCCCGTTGTTGCTCGATGATCACGAAGCCATTGCTCCGAATGAAACGCAGGCAGTGTCTTCAGAAATAGCTGAAGACGATGACGACTTCTTCGACATGGTGCTCGACGATGACGAAAGCGAGGCAGCCGAAGCGATCTCTGGAGATGGCGAACAAGTGATTGCCGAGGTAGCGGACGATGCTTCTCATGACTTGCAAGTTAAGCCTGAAGCTCCGGTTGAGCCAATCTCCCTCGATGACGACTCTGATGAATTCTCTTTTGATTTCGACGATGAAAAACGGGAACAAACTGCGCCCGACTCTATCGCGGATGCAGGATTTGGTGACTCTGACGAGCCCCCACCGCCCGGCGGATTGTCTCTTAACGAAGACGAAGTGTTGATCGACATTGCAAATGGTGCGGACTCAGATCGCGTAGAGGTCGATAGTGACGAACCTTCTATCGTCGGTGGCGCGACAGTTGCGGCTGCTGGTGTCGCCGCAGGCTTGGGCGCTCTCCTGACCGGAAACGCTTCTTCGGATCCAGACCAGCCCTCTAGCGACGCTGCTTCTGATGAATTGCGTGGGCAGTTGGCTCAAGCACTCGAAAAGAGCCAGCAGAGCGCGCGCGAAATAGAGGAACAGAAATTAGAGATCTCAGAACTAAAAAAGACGCTGGCAAACGAAAGTGGCTCGTCAGAACAGCTCGACAAACTCAAGGCGGAACTCAAGACCTTGCAAGATGAGCGACAGACGGCGAATGAATCCTCTGGCAAACTTGAGCAGCGTGCGGCCTTGCTAGAGGAAAAACTGGAGGCCGCGGAAACAAGTGCCTCAGATTTTGAATCTCGACTTCTGAAAGCTGAGTCAGATCTAGACGCTGCCGAGAAAGAGAAACAGGAAGTCGCGACTGCCTTAGAACAGAAGTCGGCTGTTGCTAAGGAACTCGCGCAGCTTGAAACGGACCTTTCAGCTGCCAAAACGCTGGCCGACGAAAAAGCGGCTGTCAACGAAGAGCTTCAGTCTGAGATCAAGGAACTGCGCAACAAGCTCGCCGGACTTGAAGCGTCTGAACCATCGATCCAATCCGGTTCGCTACTGTCTGCGGCAATAGCCGGCGACGCGCAAGAAGCTTCGGCGAGTGCAACGGAGGATGCCGCACCGATTGCCGGAGAGCTTCAACAACTAAAGGCTCTGCTGGAGGACGAAACGGCGCTGCGGAAGCGCACCGAGACGATGCTGGTTCAAGCCGAGGAACAACGTACCGTTGTCGCGCTTGCGTTGCGTGACTTACGGAAGCAAACCAAAGCCCAATCGCAAACGGATGAATCAGATTCTGCCCGTTCATCCGAAGAGATCGATGCGTTGAAACTTCAATTGGAGGAAAGCAAATCGGCCAACGAAGAACTTGAAAATCGCTTGGCGGACTTCAGGAAGAAACTGGCGCTAGAACACGACATGGCGAAGGAACTGACCGGAAAGCTCAACCAGTCCCTTGAAAAATTCTCGGCCGCGACGATAGCGGAAAATGAATCTGCGCAGAAGCTAAAATCGCTTGAGTCCGAGGTGGACGACAAAAAAAAAGAAATTAGTCGACTGACAACCGATCTTCAGGATGCAAAAGACTCGCTTCAAAGAACACAGGCGGAACTTGGGGCGGCAAAGAATACCAATGCAGAGCTTGAGGCGTCGGTGACTGAGCTCCAGGAGAAGTCGGGTAAATTTAGCTACGGCCAGCTTGAGGCAGCACTCGCCAACGTTGCCAAAGTGGGTGAGGAACGTATCGCACTTGAATTGAAACTTGAACAAACGCGCTCCGCCGGCGAGGAGGCTGGCCGAGAGAACGCTAAACTTTCAGAGCGCGTGTCCCAGCTAGAGAAGCAACTTTCCCTCAGTAGCGAGGTGACCGAGCAACTGAAGGAGGCTCGCAAAGAGCTTGACGCGGAGAAGGCGCGAGCGGCAGAAGTTGACAAAAAGTCCAGTTCGCTGCAACTTCAAGTCGATTCCCTAAAGCAGAGCGTCGAATCTCTGGACCGGCAGCGATTGTCGCTTAAAGAGAATCTCGAAGCGCATGAAAAAGAGGCAACGGATCGAGAGGCTGTGAAGAAAGCCGACGTCGCCAAGCTCAATGCGAAAATCGCCGAACTTGAAAATCAACTCTCTCAGGCGCAATCAGATTTTGGAACGGCGGAGGAATTTAAGCAGCAGTTGGATGCTCAAAAGGATCAGCTGACCTCATCAAAAAAGAGCAATGCAGTCCTGACGGAGCGAATCGCCGGGCTGGAGACACAGCTAAAAGGCACGCAAGCCGATAAAGAAAAACTTGGTCAGACGATCGAAGAACTGGGTCACTTGAAGACGCGTTTGGTGGAGTTGAACAGCGAAAAAACGGCTAGTCAGCAACGTTTGAATTCGCTTGAGGAGGAAATCGCAAACGTCAAAGAAACCTCTCTTCAGTTGTTCGAGGCCAACGAGAAGCTCGCCAAAGCTGAAGGCGAGCGAGCAGCGTTGGAACAGAAGACGGAGAGCTTGCTTGAGCAGATAAATCAAGCCAAGGGGATACATGAGAAAAACGAGAGGCTCAATCAGCAGCTGGGGTTTTTGCAACGCGACCTTGAGAATGCTGAAAAAACGAGTCGCGCTCTTCGAATGAATCTCGATAGTGGCAAGCCCTCTGGTCAATCAGGCGACAATGAAAAATTGGAGATGATTTTGACTCAACTCCAGTCACAGAACAGCCAAATTGCGAGTCTTGTAAAAGAGAACGAGAAAATGGCGGCTAAACTTGCGTCAACAAAGAAGTCATCCTCAAAAAAATCGAGTCGCAGCCAGACCGATAAAGAAGTTCCCGAAGGTTGCGATGACTTGTCGGCTATCGTGGGTATCGGTCCACAGTCAAGGCAGAAGCTGTACGAGGCGGGGGTGAAAACTTATCGTCAGATCGCGGCTTGGGACGCAGACGACATCGCTAAATACAATGAGAAACTTGGCTACAAGAGCAAGCGAATTCAAAGTGAAAAATGGGTGGCTCAAGCCAAGAAGCTGGTTTGAGAAACGCGGCCTTCGAAAACACGGCTGATAGAAAACGAGCCTATTGGTCCCTGTTGCGATCACCGTTCCGTTGACCCAAGGATGAGGCTGAGACGAGCAATTCAAACGGACGGTGATCACTAGTGTTCTCATCGTCCGGGAAATCCCCGTCTCTGACGATCACCCGGCAATGCTTTTCCCAAGCCTTGGCTGGTCCCGACACAAATGCAAAGTCCAACATGCTGCCGGGATAATCATCTTTTCCATCCGGCTCTTGCGGATTGTCATACCAATTCGTGTCTATCCATTGCTCTGGTTTCACCCACAGCCAGACGTTGTCCTTGAGCATATTGGAGAAGGCTTCGTTCCCTTTTTCTGTCTCAAAGACATAGTCGAAGTTGTAATCTCCCAGCGCCACCACTGGTATTAACTGGGTACGCGCCCATTCGACCAATTGCGTCGCCTGCTGCTGACGCACGGCCGCCTTTCCGCGCGAGGTGGTTATTCATCACTGCAAATTTGATGTCGGTAGCTTTGTCTTTAAGGACCAGCACCAGTGGAGCGCGATAGCGATGCTTGAAATTGATCTCTTGGATTTCAAACTGTTTGATCTTCTCGAACTTGGTTTCGTCATAAACAATCGCCAGCCGGTCATTGAACCCCGATTCCGAAACAACAGTAGCATAGTTCTTTCCTAGGGCCATCTCAATGATCGCTCTGGCCGAAGGCATCACTTCGGAAAGTGCGTAGACGTCAAATCGTTTCATGTCGGCCAGTTGTTGCGCAATCACCGCTGGCTTACTTCCCTCGGACTCTAGATTCCACGAAAGAAACTCAACTTCAAACTTGGGTTTGATCTCAGTTGGGCTAACTGGCCCAATTACCGCGATAGGTTCATCGGTAGGCATTGCTGGTGGCGCAACAGATACCGGCGCTTCGCAACCGGCCAATAGAAGCAGGCTTATCCAACCCCAGCCCGCGAGACGTCGCGATTTTCTTACTGCATGTGGGGTTACCATTTCGCAAAAACCTCTTTGACCGCTGCAATGGTTTCGTCAATGTCCTGCTCGGTGTGCGAGTTGGAGACGAACAGTGCTTCGAACTGGCTGCACGGCATGTAAATACCGCGTTCGATAAGCCCCCAGAAGTACTTTGAGAATCGCTGCGTGTCGCACGCCGATGCTGATTCCCATGCGGTAACAGGCCCCGGATGAAAGAACAATGTCATCATGCTGCCGACGCGGTTGATGGAATGCTCAACACCTGCCGCCGTAGCTGCTTCGGCCAGCCCAACTTCCAATCGCCGGCTGATCTTCTCCAAATGCTCGTAAGGTGGTGTGTCTCGAAGCGCTGTTAGCATCGCGATTCCTGCAGCGGTTGCGATCGGGTTTCCGCTAAGCGTCCCGGCTTGGAAGACTTTTCCCGCGGGTAATACATTTTCCATGATTGCCCGTTTTCCGCCAAATGCACCCAGCGGCAACCCTCCACCAACAATTTTGCCCATCGTGGTAAGGTCCGGAGTCACCCCAAACAGGGATTGAGCCCCACCGAAGGCGACGCGAAATCCGCACATGACTTCGTCGAAGATCAAAACTGCCCCATCGTCTTGCGTGGTCGCCCGCAACGATTTCAAAAAATCGGCGGTCGGTGTCACACAGCCCATGTTTCCGCAGACCGGCTCCAGAATCACCGCAGCGATCTTGCCCGCGTATTTTTCGAAGGCTTGCTCCAATCCCTGAACGTCGTTGTATTGGAGAATCAAAGTGTCCTTGCTGGTCCCCACGGTTACGCCTGGTGAATTCGGGACGGCTAAAGTCGCAGCTGCACTGCCTGCGGCCACCAGTAGCGAATCGACATGCCCGTGGTAGTTCCCAGAAAACTTGATGACGATGTCGCGGCCCGTGTAACCGCGCGCAAGACGAATCGCGCTCATGGTTGCTTCGGTACCTGAATTGACCAACCGAACCATTTCGACCGATGGAACCGCATCGATGATCAGTTCCGCCAGGACATTCTCCGCGACCGTGGGAGCCCCGAAGCTGGTCCCCCGTTCTACTGCGGCGTGGACCGCGTCTTTGACCGGAGCGAACTGATGCCCCAGTATCATCGGCCCCCAAGAGCCGATGTAATCGATGTACCGGTTGCCATCGATATCAGTCAAATAGGCCCCGTCACCTTCTTGAAAAACGACTGGATCTCCACCGACCGCGCCGAAGGCTCTGGCCGCGCTGTTGACACCGCCCGGCATAAGCTCTTTTGCTCTAGCAAACTCAATTCTACTTTGTTCACGTGAAAGTGCTTTGGACACACCGAATTCCTTCTGTGATTGACCTAGTTGTTTTGGACATGGCTCGAAGAATGAACATGACTCGTGCTCTTATTCTATGAGCGAAATTGATTTTGCGGTACGGCCTTAGATTCGTCCCACACCGGCGATGGCGTTGGAAATCGTATAGGCCTCATCATCGGTGAGACCAGAGATGAAGTCTAACACCTGATGTAGCCACCACGAGAACGGCTGCTGCGCGTTTTCAGTCAACCACGGTTCGTCCCACGCCATCGCCAAGCATCTCCTTTTGGGAAACGGAAGCTCGTTAAGTTTCTTTACTTCGGAGTATTTGCGAGTCGCGTCAGACAATGATCGAATAATGCGTCCCAGTAACTCGTAAGCGCCGACCTCGATCCTAATCTTCTTTGCGGTTCCAAAAATGACTTCGTAAGTTGCCTTCACCTTTCTAAAAGCGGCCGCAGATTGCTCGGGAAGCGCGTCCTTGAGGTCTTTTGTTCGATGACCCTGCATGATGGAGTCGTAGTTGTCCTCAAACACCTGCCAAAATTGATCGATCAGGTGCCCCACAGCTTGGGCTCGCAACCGTGTCAACGTTGCATCGGGATGTGGCTTCGAGTTGGAATCGCTCAACATGGCCAAATAGTGTTCCTTCGCATCGTCGGGGCTAAGGATTTTCATCTCGACGGCGTCTTCAATGTCGACCACCGAATAGCAAATGTCGTCCGCCGCCTCTGTCAGAAACGAAAGTGGATGACGTTTCATTTCTCCCCCCTCACTTAATCCCATCGATGAGAAGATTTCACTTGCGATGTCGCGCTCTGTTGAAAAGAAGCAGTATTTTTCCTTTTCGATGGCACGGGGATCGCCCGAGTGCCAAGGATACTTGACCATCGCGGCAAGTGTGGAATAGGTCAGACGCATGTAGCCCGCACGCGCAACGTTGTGGCGCATGCAAAGTCGAAACGCTTGGGCGTTTCCCTCAAACAGCAACAGGTCCTGTTTCAGATCGCTGGCAGTCGAGCTTTCCTCGCAGACGGAATGCTCCTGAACCCCCGCCAACAGATCTTGCTGATGTTCGGTTGCCCAATGACGGATGGCGAACTCTCCGGCGTGCCCAAATGGAGGATTGCCGATGTCATGTGCCAACGATGCAGCCATCATCATGTATGACAAATCGTTTGCGGTTTGAAAACAGACTGACTTGCATTGCTGACCGCAACGACATGGAAGCTCTCCTCGCTGATGTAAAAAGTTAATCAGCTTCCTTGAAAAAGTGCGGCTTACGCTGGAGACCTCTAACGAATGAGTTAATCGATTGTGAATGTGGGCATTGGTCTCCATCGGATGGACCTGCGTCTTCTTGCCCAGTCTTCGGAAAGCGCTGGAGTAGACGATCCGATCGTAATCCGCTTCGAAAGCGGATCGCGTGGGGGCCGGACCACCTTCAGGTTTGACGTTAGTCGAACCAGAGGCGGAATACCTCTGGTCGCAGATCAATTCGTCCCACGATAATTGCATTTCAGTGCTCTTCCAATATCCGCCGTGCGCCGGATGCGACGAGGCGCAGCTAGCTGATCAAACGGGGCAGTATAGCCAATGGAAAGGCCGCCTGACTACAGCAGGCCCTGATCGCGCCTCAGCGATGCTGGATGGTGGCGTTTAAAGAAAGAGAGAAGTTCGGCGATGACAGCTTGTTCGTGTACTGCCGACTTGCGATTCGCCGAACTTTTCTCTCAATTTGCCTTGTAGCTACTCAGACGATGTTGTTGCAATAATTCGAGTGGTGTGCGAGCTAAATGTCATGTTCGAGATGACAAGCTACAAAACAAATATTTCTTCTCGGGTAAATAAAGGTGAGGCGTTAGTTGTTCTGAGTGACAACAGTAAGGCCGTTGATTGAAGCAATGCGGTCTACCAAATTCTCCAGTATCCCTGCATCAATGAAGCGGTTTCTCAGTAGAGCTTGCCCATGCTCGGTAAGGACAGAAATTTTCTTCTTCACCGAATACGAAAGAAGATCGACA
>CALKXO010000132.1 GCA_938003615.1 uncultured Pirellulaceae bacterium
TACGGCACAGAGGCGTATACTCGCGCGGTCATCGAACCATTTGTCAGTCGGGCTTTTCGTAGGCCGGCAACAAAAGCGGAGATCGACCGCTACATTTCCTTTTGGAAGGAGACTAAAGACGAGGCTGACAATTACCACCAAAGTGTCAAAGAGGTTCTGGTTGCCGTTCTGTGTTCACCCAATTTCCTTTTCGTGATCGACCAAGAAAAATCAGATGACACGAAAGCCAACAACGCTCAATTTCATCTTGCATCAAAGATGTCTTACTTCTTGTGGAACTCTCCGCCTGATAAAACGCTGACGAAACTAGCACAGCAAGGCAGTCTAAGTGAACAGAAGCTCGACCAAGTGGACCGCATGCTGGATGACCCAAAAGTTTGGCGGATGATTCGTACGTTTGCGCGCGAGTGGTTGAGGATCGATCGGCACGAGAACATTCAAACGAATATTGGCAAGTATCCAGACTTTACCCGGTTTGTAAAATCAGACATGGCAGAGGAAACATATCAGTTCCTGCATCACGTCTTAAAAACGAATCGCCCGGTCACGGAATTGATTGACTCAGACTATGCGATGCTCAATCAGAACCTTGCGGAATTCTATGGAGTAGAGGGCGTTAGCGGTTCCCACTTCCGACCTGTTTCACTCGACCGAAAACTTCATCGCGGCGGCCTTCTCTCGCAAGGAGCATTCCTCAGTGGTCATTCTGATGGCAGTCAAGCTCATCCAATCAAGCGCGCCGTTTGGCTGAAGGAAAAAGTCCTCGGAGAGACTCCTCCACCGCCTCCCCCCAATGTCCCCGACCTTGATCCGGAAACGCCCGGATTCGAAAACCTGACGCTAAAACAGCAGCTTGAACTGCACCGAGACAAGCCTTCGTGTTTGAATTGCCATAAAAAGATCGATCCATACGGAGTAGTTTTTCAGAACTACGACGCCGTAGGCCGGTATCAGGCTAAAATAGAGGGAAAACCTATCGATTCGAAATCGGTCTTGCCAGACGGGACGAAAGTCGATGGAATTGATGAAATGAAGCAGTACATTCTGCAGAACAAACAAGATGAATTCCTGACGGCGTTGGTCGAACACCTATTTGCGTGGGCGGTCGGGCGCGATGTGAGGTTCTCCGACGAAAAAGAGATCGCGGATATTGTTGGCCGCGTGAAGCAAGATGGAAACACGCTTCGATCTGTATTTCGCCAGATCGTTTCAAGTAAGTCCTTTTCGAAACAGTAATCCTATGTGCCAAAGCACGCTTCACGAAGGTCGACCAAGCCGGCGTGAACTAACGTAACTCAACCGCAGACTTTTACCATGGCAATGAGACTACATCGCAGAAAATTTCTACGCGGCGCCGGCGTGGCCTGTGCCCTGCCCTTTTTGGAATGCATGACTCCAACGGCAGTCGCCGCTGATGCCGCCAAGCCGCCAAAACGAATTTGTTTTATCTACTTCCCCAACGGCGTGGGCCTTCCGCCCGAGGAGAACCCCCACCACAAAGACTGGAGCTGGTTCCCTAACGGTAGCGGCGAAGATTACCAACTGACAAACTCACTTAAGCCACTTGAGGACTATCGTCGCGACATTTCGATTCTCGGCGGGCTAAGCCATCCATTAAGCCGTCGGATTCTTGGGCACGCGGCCGGAGACACTTGGCTGACCGGTGGTGACGTGCGAGGCAGTTCTTATAAGAACCGTATCTCAGTAGATCAATTGGCCGCACGTACTTTGGGTGAGGCGACGCGTTTCCCATCGCTGTCGTTGTCAACCGATGGCGGGGTGGGTTACAAATCGCGTGTTTCTACGCTGTCCTTTGATGCCAACGGCAAACCTGTACCTTCGGAACATCGACAGCGCGAGATCTTTGAACGCTATTTCGCATTGGGCGGTGGAGCAACAACGAAGCAACGACGAAAGAGCCTGAAGAAAAAAAAGAAAATCGTCGACCTCATTCTCGAGGACAGTCGTCGAATGAAAAAGATGTTGGGAGGCCAAGACAACCAGACGATGGATCAATACATGACCGCACTCAGCATCGTCGAAGGCCAAGTCATTCGAAACGAGAAGTGGCTCGACATCCCGATGGAGGAGATTGACTCTAGCAATTTGAATTTGAACACCGACGTCACCATTGATCCTCAGTCCTACATCCGTGCCACGATCGACTTAATGGTTCTTGGTTTCCAAACTGACTTAACGCGCGTGATGACCTATATGCTGGCCCGTGAGGACGGCATGGGCTTCGGCGAGAACTTCCCCAATCTTGCTTTGGGTATTGAAAAGGGCCACCACACGATTTCGCACGATAAAGCAAAAGACCACTGGGTCGAGTGGGGGCGGTACGACGCGTGGCTGGCAAGCCAGTTCGCTTACCTATTGAAGCGTTTGAAAGAGACCCACGATCAGCATGGTCCGTTGCTGGACAGTACCCTTGTTTTGTACGGCAGTGCTTGCAGTTCAACGCACAACGCGCGGAACTATCCATTGGTGCTCGCAGGCGGAAAAAGCATGGGCGTCAAGCACGGCGGCTATCACGTGTTTGAAGAGAAGCATACGCCAATGTCGAACCTTTTTGTCAGCATGCTAAAAGCCACAGGCGCACCGTCCGAGACTTTCGCGGACAGCACCGGACCGCTGCCGGCTGTTTTCGAGTAATGGCGGAACTTGGAATTGAGTGCGTTTCCTAGGGCTGCTAAAAATCGAAATATTGGTTATTCTTTATCTTTTTGAGAATGAGCCTTTTTCCGAGGAAGACAGTGTCTTTGATTTCCGGTTTTGAACACATCGTTCGTGAGAACGAGCCATTAGCGTCCTTCACACGTTTGAACATCGGAGGAGTGGCTGAATACTTTGCCGAACCAACCACCAAAGACGAACTGGTTTCGCTGGTAAAGCGATTTGCCGAAAACGATCTTCCCATCCGGCTGTTAGGGTCGGGGACCAACCTGCTAATTCGGACGCAGGGCGTCGCTGGACTGGTACTACATTTGTCGGCCCCGGCATTTGGGCAAATCGACGTTGATGGAGACACCATCGTCGCAGGCGGAGGCGCGCGACTTTCTCACTTCGTCGCGTCAGC
>CALKXO010000133.1 GCA_938003615.1 uncultured Pirellulaceae bacterium
ATCGGTGTTCTGAAATTCCGAACCTTTTTTACGGACGGCTCGACGAACCTTCTGGCTCAAGACGGCCGCATCGTACCAAGAAAAACTTAGGTCTGGATTGGAGGCGTATTGGCCCAACGTGCGGAGAGTTTGCCCCTTCTGCTCGTCATTGAAGAGAAAAAGGTACCGCTCATCCCCTTTGACCAGTGCTACTACATTTACGTCCTGTGACACAGTGCCTCCGCAGCCATCTTCAGTTTGTTGTTGCTGTTTGGGGCCAATCGAACGCATCGTTGTGCAGATTCGATGTCCCCTCTCCTAAGGGGAGAATTCGGCAACCTGCGCTCGGTAGAACACATCGAAGTTGAAACGGTTTGGCAATCTTGCAACCGACCGTTGGGTAACCAGAACAACCGGAATAACGGTCGTGCAGGCCTTCAATACGCTAGCCGCAAACGGACACTTTTCGGAGGATCAAATCGATTGGTTCGATCGTAGCGTTAAGTGCGAACGCATGTTTGAGGTGGCCAGAGTCGCCAACAATCAGGACGGACAAACTAGTGTTGCGGCGGATGGCTCAAGTAGCGGACATCCCAAGCAGCGGCTATCCCAAGCAGTCTGAAGTCTCTCTACAGACTTCAGATGAGTGAACAACGAAGCGAAGTCCGCAATTATCGACAAATTCGAACGTTAGAAGCCGTTCGCTGCGCTGTTGTTATGCCGAAGCTCAGTTTAGGTATGGATTGCGCGGCCGGCGACAGCCAGTGCAGCTTCTTGCATGATTTCGGACAATGTGGGATGAGCATGACAGCAACGCGCCAAATCTTCGCTGGTCGCCCCGAAATTCATGGCGACAGCGGCCTCCGAAATTAGGTCTCCAGCGTGGGGGCCTATGACATGTACTCCCAGAATGCGGTCGGTTGCTTTGTCGGCCAAAATCTTAATTTTACCGTCAAAGTCACCGATCGCCCGAGCCCGTCCGTTTGCTCCAAACGGGCAGCTGCCTTTCACATAGGCGACGCCAGCTTCTTTGAGTTCCTGTTCCGTTTTGCCGACGCTGGCAATTTCGGGATAGGTATAGACTACCGCCGGGATGACATCGTAATTGACGTGACCGGCGCCGATTGCGAGCTTCTCGACACAGGCGATCCCTTCTTCGGAAGCCTTATGTGCCAGCATCGCGCCGCCAATGCAATCGCCGATCGCATAAATGCCCTCTGCCGATGTCTGAAAGTTTCCACCGACCTCGATGAAGCCATGTTTGTCCGTTTCGACGCCAGCATTTTCAAGACCAAGATTTTTGGTGTTGGGGGAGCGACCGGCCGCAACAAGAACACGATCACACTCGATCGGATTTTCGCCTTTGCACTTCACCACGCAACCGCCGGCCGTTTTCTCAACGCTTTCCACCCACATGTTGGTGCGAAAGTGCAGGCCCTGTTTTTCGAATGTCTTCACCGCGGCGCGGGCGATTTCCTGATCCAGCCCGCCCAAAACTTGGTCGGTTCCTTCTAGGATAGCGACTTCCGCTCCCAGTCGACTCCACACTGAACCCAGTTCCAGACCGATGTAGCCGCCGCCAATGACAACCAGACGGCGTGGCACGTTGTTGTAGGACAGTGCCGCAGTGCTATCACCGATCAAGTCACCATCGAGTTGAATTCCAGGCAGCTCCATTGGTTTGCTGCCGGTGGCAATAATGATGTGTTTGGCCGAAACCGTCTTGTCACCGACTTTGACGTTGCCACCACCGGTCAGTTCAGCGCGGCCCACGATTGCGGCAACTTTGTTCTTCTTCAACAGCATTGAGATACCGCCGGTCAACGTGTCGACGACGCCCGCCTTGCGGCGCATCATCGTGTTCAGGTCAACGGTCAGCTTCGTCGCCGTGATCCCATGTTCCATCATGTGATCGCGCGCTTCGACCAGCAAATGGCTGGATTCCAACAACGCTTTGCTTGGGATGCAGCCAACGCGCAGGCACGTACCACCAAATTTTTGGTTTTCGTCGATGACAGCAGCTTTTAGGCCAAGTTGAGCGGCTCGAATGGCGGCCACATATCCGCCGGGACCGCCACCGATTACAACAAGATCAAAACTGGATTCCGACATAAATCATTCGTTACTAAAAGGACACTGAGGGCAAGGACTGGCGGATATGGGTAATACCGATAACTGTTTTACACTTCCAAGAACAATCTGGCAGGCTCTTCTAGCACTTCTTTGATAGTTTTGAGGAATCCAACCGCTTCGCGGCCATCGACAATCCGGTGATCGTAGGTCAGCGCGACGTACATCATCGGACGGATGACAACTTCCCCGTTGAGCGCGATGGGGCGCTCCTGAATGGTGTGCAGCCCCAAAATTCCGCTTTGCGGTGGATTGACGATCGGCGTCGATAGCAACGATCCATAGACGCCACCGTTACTGATCGTGAATGTACCGCCCTTGAGATCGGCTGGAGAGAGCTTGTTGGTTTGCGCAAGGCCGGCGTATTGCCCGATTTTCTGTTCGACATCCGCGAAGCTCATGCGTTCGACGTTTCTCAGAACCGGAACGACCAGCCCCTTGCCACCGCCGATTGCGATGCCAATATCAAAGTAGTCTTTCCAGACGACGTTGTTACCTTGGACTTCTGAATTGATTGCCGGGAATCGCTTCAAGCTTTCAACAACCGCTTTGGCGAAGAAAGACATGAAGCCGAGCTTCACGCCGTGCTTTTTCAAAAACGGCTCTTTGTATTTCTTCCGCAACTCCATGACAGGCTTCATGTCGATTTCGTTGAACGTCGTCAACAACGCCGCGGTTTGCTGAGCTTCGACCAATCGATTGGCGATCGTCCGCCGAATCATACTCATCGGGATTACTTTTTCCTCGCGTCCTGCCGACTCGAGTTGTGTGTTGAACTCTTTGGTTTGTGAGGCGACGGTCGAACCGGTCGAGCCGGTCGAGCTTTTCGAACCTGTGGGAGCAATCCCCGATGGGGCGGACTTGGTTTCGTCGGACTTGGGTTGGGCGCCCTTGGTATCGGCGCCCTTGGTATCGGCGGGCTTGGTCGGATTGGATTTTGTCGGCGGTACCGCCGGAGCAGGTTTCGCGGACGCTGATCCAGAACCTCCCGGCTTCAAACCGTGAGCTTCGATGTACTTCAGCACATCTTCCTTCTGTAATCTTCCGCCAGGGCCCGAAGGAGTGATGGCATCGGCTGAAATTTTGTATTCATCCAATACGCGTTCGGCTGCAGGCATGATCCAAGTTGCCGAACCAGCCGCGCTGTCCGCGGCGGGTGCCGCCGCAGTCGCCGTAACCGCACCGCCTTGCGAAGCGGCCCCTGCCGCACTTGCACCGGCATTGGCCGCTGGGGCTCCGGCAGCATTGGCGTCCATGATGCACAACAGATCGCCGACATTGGCAAACCCGCCGGCCTCAACCTTGATCTCGGTAATCACACCCGCTTCGGGGGCGGCGAGCGCTTGCGTGGCTTTGTCGGATTCAAGTTCGACGATGTCTTCGTCTCTTTCGACCCACTGGCCTACTTCTTTCAGCCACTGGCCGACTTGAACTTCCTGGATAGATTCGCCAAATTCCGGGACGGTTATTTCAAACATGTTTCTGTCGTGATGAATTAGGTCGGATGATGATTGTGAATTGGAACTAGCGCGAAATAGGATCATGCGGTGACGGGAGCACCGACCGCTTCGTCAATGAGTTCCTGTTGTTCGATGGCGTGCATTTTTTTGGAACCTGTCGAAGGACTTGCCGATTCTGGGCGGCTGACCACTTTTAATGGCCATCGTTCCTGCAGCCCCATTTCGTCCCATTTGACCTTCATAAAGTACCATGCTCCCATGTTGCGTGGTTCTTCTTGGACCCAGAAAACTTGTGTGCCTTCAGGATATGTCTCCAACGCCGCTTCGATCTCGTTCGCCGGAAGCGGGTAAAGTTGTTCGACTCGCAAGATCGCGAAATCATTTCTTTCGGACGATTGGCGATGTTTCGCCAGATCTACCGCGACTTTTCCACTGCTGACAAGGACGCGCGCCACGTTTTCCGGTTGGACGACGCTGTCGGGAATAAGACGTTGGAAGGTTCCACTGCAGAAATCCTCGATCTTGGACATCACCATCGGCTCACGCAGCAGGCTTTTGGGGGTAAAAACGATCAGCGGCTTCCTCCAGCGGCGCTTGACCTGCCTCCGCAGCAGGTGGAAGTACTGCGCGGCAGTTGTCGGAATCGCGATTTGGACATTATTTTCCGCCGCACCGGTCAAAAATCGTTCAAGGCGAGCGCTACAATGTTCGGGGCCAGCGCCTTCAAAACCATGAGGCAGCAACATCACAAGACCGCTCAACCGACGCCATTTGTCTTCTGCTGATGTGATAAATTGGTCAACAATCACCTGAGCTGCGTTGAAAAAGTCACCAAATTGAGCCTCCCACAGGACAAGATCCTCGGGAGAGTCCAAGCTGTATCCGTAGTCGAATCCCAGCACAGCGGCTTCCGAGAGAGGGCTGTTGATGATGTTGACGTTGGCCTGATCATCGGACAGATGCCGCAGAAAATGATGGGGCTTCCCGGTGACGCTATCATGTGCCACCGCATGCCGTTGACTAAAGGTACCGCGACCGCAGTCTTGCCCCGACATACGGATTTGATGTCCTTCAAGAGCCAGCGTTCCAAAAGCCGCCAACTCTGCCGTCGGCCAGTCGATGTCACGCTCTCCCGATGCCGCACTACAGCGGTTGTCCAAGACGCGTTCAAGTTTCCGATTGATACTTAAGTCTTCGGGAACACGGGTGATTCTCTCGATCACGTTTTTCAGGACATCTTGCGAGGTGCCCGTTTCCACGTCGTCGTCACGTACGGGACCTCCGTAGTAACCATCCCAAAGTCCTTGCAGCGTCTGCGTGTCAGGAATGTATTCGTCTTTGCGTTTGGCCGATTCGAATTCTTCTTCCAGAATCTTGCGGCGATCTTCGGCAATACGGTCAGCTTCCTCAACCGTCACCTCTTTCATCCTTAGCAACCGTTCCAAGTAGCTGTCGCGGATGGTCGGACGCTGATCGATGGTCTCGTACATGACCGGTTGAGTGAAACGCGGTTCGTCACTCTCGTTGTGCCCCAATCGGCGGTAGCAATACATGTCGATCACGACGTCGCGATTAAATTCTTTGCGGAAGTCCATCGCCAGATTGACCACCTGAGCGACCGCTTCAGGGTCTTCGCCGTTGACGTGAAAGATGGGGATTTGCAACATCTTGGCCACGTCACTGGCGTAAGTTGTCGATCGAGCCATCGAAGGATCCGTGGTGAAACCAACCTGATTGTTCAGGATCACGTGGAGGGTTCCGCCCGTTTTATAACCCGAAAGTTGGCTGAGGTTGAGTGTCTCTTGAACGACGCCTTCTCCAGCAAACGCCGCGTCACCGTGAATCAGCACCGTCATACACTTGGCATGCTCAGCATCCCCGATCCGTTCTTGCTTGGAGCGACAACGACCCATCGCAACAGGATTGACAAATTCAAGATGGCTGGGGTTGAAGCACAGTGAGATATGAACTTTCTTTTTGGATGCCGTGATCCAGTCCGAACTGTAACCCAAGTGATACAGCACATCGCCGCCACCTCGATGGGTCTCAGGATCGGGGTCGTCGAATCCCCAGAAAATGTTCTTGGCTCGTTTGTCCATGATGTTGGCCAGCACATTCAATCGCCCGCGATGTGCCATGCCCAAAACGACTTCTTGGACGCCATGGTTGCCAGCCTTCTCCAAGGCCAGATCCAGCAGTGGGATCAGCGTCTCGGAGCCCTCGAGCGAGAACGTTTTTGCACCGATAAATTTCTTACGCGTGAATTGCTCAAAGATTACCGCGTCGGTTAGACGCGTAAGGATTCTGACCTGAGTGCTGCGATTAAGCTTGATGCGGTTCTGGCTACCTTCCATCCGCTCCTGCAACCAGCCGCGGACGTTTTTGTCGTCGATGTGCATGAACTGCGCGCCGATCGATCGACAATAGGTCGCTCGCATCACCTCGTAGATCTCTTCCAGCGTGCGAAAGTTCTGCCCGTTGACGGTGCGCGCTGAAAATTTGATCTGAAAATCGGATTTCGACAATCCATAGGACTCCGGGTTGAGCTCGGAGTTGGTTTCGCGCGGCCGGCCCAGTGGATCGATCTTTGCCTCTAGATGTCCGCGCACGCGATAGCCACGGATAAGCTGATCGACGCGGTCCTGAAGCTGAATGACTTTGCGGAGATGTTCCTGATCGAAATTGCCAGCATCGGCTTCCCTTTCGGGGGCGGACTGGGCCTGCGTTTCCGGCGCCGACCGCGCTTTGGATTCCGCTGCGGCCAAACCTAGCGCCGACTGGGACGCGCCTGAGCTAGAAGAACTTGAAGAACTCGGAATCGTGCCGAGGTCAAACTCTTCATTGTCCGGATCGAAGTCCTCAAAGAACCGCTGCCATTGGACAGGGAGAGAGGAGGCGTCTTGTAGGTAATCTTCGTAGAGGCTATCGATGTAGGCTCGACTAAAAACGTTCATCAGTCATTGCGTCCGGTTGAGATGGCATCATGACAGCACTTTTGAGGACAAGGCCCCCTCACCACAAATGGGGGCAGTTCGGCAGGCGCTGGTTAATGAAATTTAGCGAATGACCCTAAATGCGGCTATGCGGCTAAGTGTGAAATCGCAGATTTGGAAGACTTTTTCCAGAGTATCCAATTCGGGCGCGGCAACGTTGGCGCCCATCGATGAGAACGTGCAAAACAGCCCTCCGGAGGCGATTGTTAAGATGGGCTGGGGCGGTCGAGATTGCTGGCAGTAGCAATCGTTCTTATTAATACGGAATTCGGGACCGATTCAAATGTGCAGACACAAATTGCGCCTGTTCAAGGTCTGGAGGAGTTCCTGTGAGGACGTTTTTAACTATCACTGCCGCTGCGGTATCTATCGTTGCCTCGTTTGCATCGAGCCACTGTCACGCGCAGTGGCCTGGCACAACCCGCGGCAGTCAACACACGCATTGGCTTGAGATTGGTGGTCGCGCCTACAGTCGGCCCGGCACTGATTTGAACATCCCACTGATTTCGGACGCCATGACCGGTGAGACGTTATTTACGGCATCGCAAGCAACCAACGGCGGCTCCGCTCCCGGCCTCGAGATCAGCTTCGGCTTCGAAGGGCCGTTGGACCGCCAGTGGGAATTCCGTAGTATTTTAGCAGACTTCAATGCGACCTCCAACGTCCCTGGACCTGGCCTCGAATCGCCCCTGTTCCCGGCATCGAGCGTTTTGGATTTCAACTACGAGTACGACTCTCGTCTGTTTAGTTTTGAACTTAATGCATGGCGTAGTTTAGCACCTGGAATCAGATTCTCTGCTGGTCCAAGGTACGTGTCGCTGACTGACACGGTCACGACGGATCTCTCCGGAGTGACGCCAACCGGGCCAATCGGTCAAGCACCATTAATTCCGCTAAATACGGTTTCCACACGCGAGGCCTCCAACGGCTTGATTGGTTTGCAAGCGGGATTGGATTTGCGATATCAAATCGCTCAACAGCTTTACACTACCGGCTTCATCAGAACCGGTGGTTACTACAACCCAACGGAAGTTTCTAGCTCATTGAATTCGTTTTCCAATGGAGCGCTGTTTGATTCCGAGCCGGAAACGAAAACCTCTAAATCGACAGGGTCATTTTTGGCTGAAGTCGGCGGTCGCATCTACGTCGATCTGTATGAGGATTCGATTGCGGCGTACGTTGGGTACGAAGCGACTTGGATCGACGGAATCGCGCTGGCTCCAACAGCCTTCCTTAGTGATCCGGCCGCGGGCGTAGAAACGGCCAACACGCTGTTCTTTCATGCTGTCACATTTGGCTTGCGAATGAACTTCTAGGTAGAACCACTCGAGGCGACGCTAACGCGCATGCCCTGAAGAAAACAGAAATTAAGCGGCGACGGAGAGTATGCTCTGTCAGCCGCTTTTTTCGTCGCAGGCCTGTTGGCGTCGGTCTCCGAAGCAATTGGAGAACTGCAAACGAAAAAACAAAATTAAATTGAGCCCCATTTAGCGGTGACACGCTCGGTGGCTGCCCTAGAATGGTTACCGACAAGGATCGACATCGCCCCCAATGAACTGACCCCATATGAACGGCTGCTGCTTTTTCAACTTCTCTCGATCAGCTTTGGCAGCGCGGTTTGCGAGCGCCGCAATTGTGTGTCTGGCCCTCGCGGCAACTGTCGGAATTGGGCAAGCCTGTGGGCAATCAACCGACGGCCAAGTTGCTCAAGTCAGTCAATCCGCTCAAGTCGCCGAGATCGTCAAGGAACTCAAGTCCGACCGGTTTGAAAACCGGCAGGCTGCGACCCGCAGATTGTTCGAGCTTGGGCCAGCAATCTTACCGGCGCTCGAGAAGATCGAACGCTCTGCCAGCCTCGAGCAGAACCAGCGGTTGGAGAATTTGAAGGTGGTTTTTCGCGCGATCAACGCGGGACAATCTTCGCCGGTCGCAAGACGCGCGTGGTTGGATTTTCGCGATGTTGGCTTCGAGACACGCGATCTGATTCTGGAAAAATTGCTGACTCTTAGAGAGTACGAGGCTCATTTCGCTTTGCTCGAGCAACTCCAGCCACAGCAGATCCGCGAGGTGTTTGAGGACAACGGAAATTACTATTCTCAAGTCGTGGAGCTTTGTCGCGGCGAAAAGTGGGAGGTGATCGAGCGGCTACTTTCGATGCCAATCATGTGGAAGTACCAACCGATTCTCTGTGCGCGGTTTCACTTTTTGATGGGCACGTTGGAGAAGCAAATCACGTTACTACGCAAACGTTTAGACGATCGCACCGAGGAGCAGAAGCCTAACGGTCGGGACGAGGAGCTGGAGGTCGTGATTGAACTACTGACTTTTCAGCATCAATACGAGGCCGCTGGAAAATACGTTGCCAAGGTGCCTGATTGGTCGCGGAATCGATCGTTGCAAATGAATGCCGAGAATCGGCTGCTGTTAGACCGTGGCGATTGGAAAACACTTGCTCAGCGCGCGGTGTTGGCGGACGGTCCCGCAAAAGGAGTGCAGCCCCACGTTTCCTGCTCGCCGTGGGAGTACGTTTTGTTGAAACAGTATGGTGAGGGCGTCGATGCGGGAGTCAAAGCCATTGAAGAGGTTGAGGCGATGCAGCGCGAAAACGATACCTTCGACGCTGGAATGCTGGCGGCATTGTCGATACTGACCTGTGACTGGGAAAAAGCCAAAACGGGTGTGGAACTTGGGCAGAATATCTTGTCGCTGGTTTTACTGCATCCGATTCTTAACCGGCCCCAAGCAATGCAGGACTTGGTCGGCGCTGGCGACACATTTGAGTCGCGTACGCAGTGGGCAAAAGAGCGCCGAGAGGAAATTGACAAACTGATCAGGAAGATTCGCAAAGAGGTGGCGCGTAGTCGAGCCAGCAGCGAAAAGGCTAAAGCGTTGTTGAATGACGCCCGGGAGAAGGTCAACTACTACTTGTTCGTCTGTGAGCGTTGGTTGGATTTCGGCTGGGAAAAGGAAACGATTCTCTATCTGAGAGAACTCTATCTCATGATGCAAGATGTGGAACAATTGGCGAACCTCAAAAACTCGGTGATGAAGGGCATTTGTGATCCGGCCCGGTCTGAAGCAACTTGGGAGTTTCTTAGCGAGGCCGGATACACGGACTCGCAGTTGGCCTCATTGGCCGGCAGCGAGGCCATCTTTGGGGACAAAGTAGGCTTGGCACAGTTCCTCAACGCCGCGCTTTACGAATCGGTGAAAGCCCCCGAGGAGCGGTTGCAGAGAATCAGTTTTCTCTTGAACTCCACACTGGTGCCCACGAATCCTGCCACGGTCGAAGAACTTTATCCTGAAGGCTTCGATTTGGATGCTGAACTTTCACGCGTCCGCCACGAATCAACGGGTATAAGTTGTTGGCAGATAAGCCAGATTTATGAATTTCATCAACGTCACCGAGAAGCGCAGCAGTGGAAAGAAATGGCGGCACTCAAAGGGCAAGCCGATGCTGTGTTCTCGCTTGCTGAAGATGCGCTGGCCAACGAGGAGTTCACCAAAGCGGCCCGAATGTTCGATGCACATTTTGTGGAGGCCTCGCAAGCCTACTCGTTGGGACTGAGCAGTCATGCTTGGAAAATGGCCGGGGACGAACAAACCGCGCGGCAACGTATGTTTTACGCGTCTGTCATTCCGCAATATTACGGTTCGACAATGACCGAATTTTACGCCCGTTTCGTCGATGACGAACGCGGGCACTGGGTGAGTGATTTAGCGAGACTGGATAGTTTGATGGTCGATTCATCCCGATACGAGGAGCTGCGGGCGTTGCGGACTGCAATGAACTGTTCGAAATCGGTTAACCCAATTGAGAGCGCGAATTTCGGCAAACGTAGGATGTTGAAATCGTCTGCCGGCAACAGCCTCGGAGAGTACTACAACGTTTCGCGATACATCATCGAAAGCCGGACTCAGGACGTGATGAGTGCGGTGGAAGAAGGCGATTTCGAGGCGGTCAAGTCGATCGTTGATCAAGTGAACCAGTTTTCGCCCGGTAGCCCCTCTCTGGTTGAGAAGATTGTGCCGCGATTGGACGAATTGGGCCAATCCGACCTGGCCGACTATATCACTGACCAGACGGCTGCTTTCTTTGAGGACACTCTGGTGCGATATCCATACAGTTCCAATAGTCGCAACAATTACGCTTGGCTGCTGGCGTGTGCCAAGCGGCGACTGGAGACTGTATTGCGGCATGCGAAAATGGCGGTGCAGCTGCAACCGGATCAGGCCACGTACATCGATACGCTGGCCGAATCCCATTTCGCGCGTGGGGAGTTTGACGACGCGATCGCGGTGATCGAGCGTTCGATCGCACTGGACCCGCGTCGCCGGTACTATCGAAACCAGCTAAAAAAGTATCAGGCCGCCAGATCGCAGAGGTAAAGACGATTGATTGGATTGGCGTGCGAATCCTTCGAAACAAAAACGTGAAAGCGTACGATTGTTAAATCCGTCCAGCTACTACTGGCGGCAACGCCAGTCTTTCGCGGGAATTTCGAAAATTTTGCCTGAAGCGGCAGGCAAGTCTTTACGATATCAGCTCTACCGATTAAACTTCCCGCCTTACGCGAATGCACCCGTAGCTCAATTGGATAGAGCGTCGGTCTACGGAACCGAAGGTTGGAGGTTCGAATCCTCCCGGGTGTACTTGGCTTTTCTAAAAAATTCTTAGTCGATGTCAGAGAAGTTGTCAGAGAATGACACTGACATTTGGCAATGAGACTCCTTTCGGTCTCGCTTCAGGGTTGCACCTTTTTCCTGAAACCGAAAGGACAATCCGATGCCGCACTTTCCGAAGCCCTTTTTTAGGGCTAGCCGCAAACTTTGGTACGTAGAAGTTCGTGGTAAACAAATAAACCTTGGACGCGACAAAGAACAAGCGTTTAAGAAATATCATCAGATTCTTGCTGCTGAGCAAGATCAGCAACCAGTTTGCTTCCCTGACAATGCTCTCGTGGTCGTACTCTGCGACACCTTTCTCGGCTGGGTCGAGAAGCACCGTTCCGCCGCAACCTATGGATGGTACCAGCAACGGCTTCAAAGCTTTGCCTCTATTTACGCAACGCTTACTATCAACGAGCTTAAGCCTTTTCATGTCCAGCTGTGGGTAGATGCCATGTCGATTGGCCAAACCACCCGCAGGAACTATGACAGGGTTATTAAGTGCGCTATTAAGTGGAGCAAACAGCAGGGCTACATTAACGAAAACCCTATTGCTGAACTTGAAGCTCCATCAGCTGAAAGAAGGGAAGACACCATCTCCCCTCAGCAGTTTGAAAAAATGCTCACGGTAATTCCCTGCCAAAATTTTCGTGATCTGCTAACTGTTTCTTTTGAGACGGGATGTAGGCCACAAGAAATCAGGGCCGTTGAGGCACGTCATTTCGACGCTAAAAATAAGCTTTGGCTTTTCCCAAAATCAGAATCAAAGATGAAACGAAAAGCCAGAGTCGTTTATCTTACTGACAAGGCTGTCAAGATTTGTTCTCGACTCGCAAAGTTAAATCCCAATGGAGTGCTTTTTACAAATGCCAATGGCAAACCTTGGACTAGCGACGCTTGCCAGGCCGACAAAACGCAGTTGGCGATAGGAAACCAGCAGCCAATGCAACCGTCGCAAGAAAGATGACTGCAATCCGATCTTTCTTTTCATTCCTGCAAAGCTATGGCTATCGCGGAGCAAACCCTGCTCATCCTCATTTCGTTTCTACTCCCAAAGTTCCAGACGAGGGACAGACGCCTGCAATTCCTCAAAAGCAAATGGGCCAATTACTCGCCGCTCCAAGTAGTGATACAGCTTGCGGGATCGGTAGTTGTTGGGGGAGTAGTTGAGAGTTTTAGTTCAGCTGGCTTGCCAATTCAAACTCCATCTATTCTGCCAACTTCGGGCTTCGTAACTAATTTTAGTGCAACAGTTGCGTCAAATGTAGCTGGCGTCTTGTTCGGGCGAACCGCAGGGAATGCAGTATCCACTTTAACCCGTACTATTCTTGGCCAAGCACAATCGCCTTTCGGCATGGTTGCAAGTCAGTTTGCTTCAGCAGCGG
Source organism: uncultured Pirellulaceae bacterium (assembly GCA_938003615.1). GTDB lineage: Bacteria > Planctomycetota > Planctomycetia > Pirellulales > Pirellulaceae > Mariniblastus. Next base: position 12,616 of record CALKXO010000133.1, read on the forward strand.
CGAATGTAGCTGTTCGGCGACAATTAGAAGTTCCCATTAGCGACAATTAGAATTCCCTGAGAATAAGTTTGCTATCGTTTGGATTCCTTGGCTGATGGAGAAGAAGCCTTTGACTTCTTTGCGGTCTCGACCCGGTAGCTCGGCACGT
>CALKXO010000134.1 GCA_938003615.1 uncultured Pirellulaceae bacterium
GGTAAATTCTCATCTGCCAATCGCCTAAGAACGGGTCAGCCGGCTGCCGCTTGACCGTGACTCTTTGTCGTCGAAGTAACCAAAAACAAAGTGATCGTTACGAAGACGAAAACCATGGTGTGGATTTTCTGATATGTGCCGATCATGGTTTGTATAGTCTCAATGTTCTGTCTTTTAATTGCGCTGGTCTTTTCTTCATGCCCTCGTTTGTCAATCCATGGGAAACTTATGCATCGGAGACAATTTATTGGCAAAACCCATGGGGGGTTGGGGGGCAGTGGCTTTGGGGTAAAATTTCTGTAGTTCTCCCCGCACCTTGGCAAAGTTTCCGTGTCAGGATTAGCGATGATTAACTTTTAAGACACCAAAACTTTAGCCGGACAAATCTGGTATCGATATGAACACTCCTGAATCTGACAAAGCTGAGCCTGAACACGTAGACTTTATCCGTCAAATTATCGCCGATGACATTGCCAGTGGAAAAAACGGCGGCAAGGTCGTCACACGTTTTCCACCTGAGCCAAACGGCTACCTTCATATCGGCCATGCCAAATCGATCTGTCTCAACTTCGGCCTAGCAAAAGAGACCGGTGGCGTGTGTCATCTGCGTTTCGATGATACCAATCCGGAAAAAGAGGATACCGAATACGTCGAATCGATCATGGACGACGTACGGTGGCTTGGCTTCGACTGGGACGACAATTTATTCTACGCCTCAGACTATTTTGAGCAGCTGTACGATTGGGCCGTGAAACTAATCAAGGATGGCAAGGCCTACGTCTGTGATCTGTCCACCGAAGAAGTACGTGAGTATCGCGGCGGCTGGAACAAGGAAGGCAAGGACAGCCCCAACCGCGATCGCAGCGTCGAAGAAAATCTCGACTTGTTCACGCGCATGAAGAACGGCGAATTCAAGGATGGTGAAAAATCACTTCGCGCCAAAATCGACATGAATTCGTCCAACATGAATTTGCGTGATCCGGCGATGTACCGCATCCGGCATCAGCACCACCATCGAACGGGCGACAAGTGGTGTATTTATCCGACCTACGACTGGACCCACGGCGAGAGTGATTCACTGGAAGGAATCACACATTCCATCTGCACGCTTGAATTTGAAAACCACCGACCGCTATACGATTGGTACATCGAGGCACTCGGCATTCACCACCCACAGCAAATCGAATTTGCTCGACTAAACGTGACTCACACGCTAACCAGTAAACGCAAGCTGCTGGAGTTGGTGGAACAGGGGCACGTCACGGGTTGGGACGATCCGCGCATGCCGACGATCAGTGGCATGCGGCGGCGCGGTTACCCTGCCGACGCGCTTCGTGATTTCTGCGCTCACACGGGCGTGACAAAGTTCAACGGCATGACGGATCTGGCACTGCTGGAACTGTACGTTCGAGGCAGTTTGAACAAAACAGCCAACCGCGCGATGGCGATCATCGATCCTCTGAAAGTCGTGATTGAAAACTACGCCGACGGCGAATCAGAGATGCGGCAGGCCAAGAACAATCCTGAAGATGAAGAGGGAGGCATTCGCGAAATGCCGTTCGGGCGCGAGCTGTATATCGAGCGCGCAGACTTCATGGAAGACGCACCGAAGAAGTTCTTCCGGCTGACCGTTGGCAAAGAAGTCCGTTTGAAAAACGCCTTTTTCTTGAAATGCAACGAGGTCATCAAAGATGACGCGGGCGAGATCGTAGAGTTACGTTGCACTTACGATCCAGAAACCTCAGGCGGTAAAGCTCCTGATGGCCGCAAGGTGAAAGGAACCATCCACTGGGTCTCTGCCGAGCATGCCGTCGATGCCGAAGTCCGGCTGTACGATGTTTTGTTTGAGAATGAGAAAGCGGGCGAAATCCCCGAGGGCATGGAACTGAAGGATACACTCAATCCCAAATCGCTAGAAGTAAAACAAGCGAAGGTCGAACCCTCGCTGGCCACTGCGGAAGCAGGATCGAGTTTCCAATTCGAAAGGACCGGATACTTTTGTGTTGACGTAAAGGATTCGAGCCCCGGAAAGCCAGTCTTCAACCGAACGGTGACGCTCAAGAGCGGTTACAAGCCGAAACCGGCGGAGTAAGCATCAACACGCGGACCGCACTTTGCACAGGCGCAAAAAACGGGCCAGATCTTGACAGAGCTGGCCCGTTTTATTGTTTGGTTTGTCGACTCGATTAATGTTCGACCGCGGCTTTCCTTTCCATTGCTCGTTCGGAAGGCAAACGCACGTCCCAAGCCAAGCCAACCATCTGCATGCCGCGAATCAGCATCCAGCTTAAGTCAATCTGCCACCACTTCAGACCGTGACGCGCGGAAGAAGGGAAAGCGTGGTGATTGTTGTGCCAGCCTTCGCCGTGACTAAAAATGCCGAAGATGACGTTGTTGCGAGAATCATCAGAAGACTTGTAGTCGCGGCTTCCGAAAACGTGACAGACCGAGTTGATCGCCCATGTCATGTGATGTGTGAAAGCAACTCGAGCAAAACCGCCCCACAGCAAGCCCAGCAAGGCGCCTTGCACGGACATCGTGATGAGACCAGCAAAGATGCCAGGAATCAATAAACTGGCGACAACCCACCAAACGTAGTGTCGGTCGACCCACATTAGGTACGCTTCATCAACCAAGTCAGGGATGTAACGAGCACGCTCGCTCTTAGACCAGTTACTCTTAAACAGCCAACCGATATGCGAATGAAAGAAACCCTTGGTACGCTGCCAGAAAGTGTCTCCAGCAAGATGAGGCGAGTGCGGATCGCCGTGGTGATCGCTGTATTGGTGATGCTTACGATGCACCATACACCAGTCAATCGGCGAACCTTCAATCGCCAGTGCTCCCAGCGAGGCCCAAACGTATCGCACCCATTTATAAGTCGTGAAAGAACGGTGAGTCAGTTGTCGATGGTAACCGACGGTGATTCCGAGGCCAGTGAGATACCATCCGCCAACCAGCATTCCGAGGTACAACCACCCCATGAATCCATATTGCCAAGTAGTAACAACGGTGGCAGCCAAAGCAATCAATGGGAGAACCACCACACCCAGCATCACCATTTTTCGACCCGTCGACATTTCCTCGTGGTCGTGAGCGTGTCCGTCGGAATCACGTGGATCGACGTCCATCAATGCGATCGGATCAAATTTCTCCGCGGCGTCTGCCCGACTCGGAACGAGGTTGTCTGAAACTCGCCTCTTTTTATCTTGCTGAGTTTCTTCAAAAACAGAAGCCATAGACTGATTCCTTTGCCAATGTGCGCCAGTGAATTGGCCAACAGGTTGGGTTGATATATCTTCGGTGAGGAGGTCCGCCAATAAGCCTCAGAACGATAGGTAAAACCTATGAGTGCGAGTTTGGAGGCGGCCACATCCCTTTGGTCAGGACCGTGAGAGTATACGAAATATCGGTATTTTCCGGTGCAGCAATACGTCTCGCCCTTGTAATAGTTATGTAATTTAATCCTCCTCAATTCCCTAAAAACAGCCCACAAGGGAAAGTAACCTGATAAAAGCCGATAAAGCCAGCTGCCGGTGCCGCGGAACAATGACGAGGCTACGGAGAGGGCGCTGAGGCACCCTTTGAATGACTTTTTGGAAAAATTACTCTGCCAGACAGTAAAATCTGACTAGGTGCTGCGTCTTATCGCTGATGTCGGTTACATTCATATTGAATCAAAGAGCGGTTCCTACGCCCAAAGCGTATCTTGGGTATCTATTGATCTCAAAACGCGGTAACAACATAGGCTGCGTTGAGAGGCGAAGAGAACGTGCAAGTAAATGGTTCAATTTGAATTCGAACGGATGTTGAAATCATGGCTACCGATCAGATGCCTTGGGTGGAGAAGCTCAAAAGGCCCGCCGGGGACGAGGAACACGAGAAAGCGGTCACTGAACTGCGAGCGATGGTCTTACGGGGTCTGCGCGGTGCGTTTTTTAAGCGCGGCCAAGACGAAGCGTTTTGCGAAGATGTGTGTCAGGAATCGATTATCAAAATCATGAAGAATCTTGACTCATTTGAAGGGCGCAGCAAATTCACGACTTGGGCGATTTCGATTGCAATCAGGGCTGGCATCTCCGAGCTACGGAGACGCCATCACAAAGACGTTTCGCTTGAGGCAATTACAAACAATGATGACATGCGGATTGACGTGGCAGTGGCGACGGAATCAAATCCGGGCCAAAACATTGACAAGGAAGTCCTTTTGAAAACTCTGGCTGAACTGATTGAAAATCAGTTGAGCGACAAGCAGAGAACAGTTGTCAGGGCGCTGTTGGGAGGCATGCCGGTGGAAGAGATCGCGAGGAGGACGCAAAGTAACCGAAACGCGGTTTACAAGTTGTTTCATGACGCAAAGCTTCAACTGAAAAAAGGCTTCGAGTCAAAGAATTTTTCCATGGCCGATATCGAAGGCATTTTTGCTTAACAGGAACTTCCCCAATGCCACTTTCCAAAGATCAAATTGCGACGCTGCTTACCCTAGTAGCCGGAGCTACCGAAGACGAGATGTCCTGCGATGGTTGTTTCTCGCACGTGGCTCAGTTCGTCGAGGCCGAACTCCAAGGCGCAACGCTATGTGAATCGATGTTAAAAATCAAAAACCACATGCAAAATTGCCCCTGTTGTAAGGACGAGTACAACGCACTGATGGAAGCCGTCACTCACCTCGACCCGTAACCCTAATGCACGTCAGTAAGTGAGCAAGTGCCGGCTCTTTTTAACTGATAGTGATAAGTTGAGAAGCGTGGTGACTTAATCTCAACGTGTCGATCAAATCTACCCAAGGATTTCGGCTTTCTGCGCTTCCAATGATTCCGACAAACGCGGACCGAAACGCGAAACGACCTGCGCGGCAAAGTAATTGCCCCATTTCGCAGACTGAAGCGTATCGAGACCATTAGTCAAACCATACAGCACGCCCCCCGCAAAAGAATCGCCCGCGCCCACGGTGTCCACCGCTTTGACCGGGAATCCTCCGACCTTCGTACTCTTGCCGTTTTCAATCACGTAGCAACCGTCGCCGCCATCGGTGATGAAAACCAGCTCGCAGATCTCTCCCATTTTCTCGGCACATGCTTCAACGCTATCGACTCCAAGAAACATTCTTGCCTCGTCCGCATTACAGAACACGATGTCGCAATAGTCATTGACCAAGCCTTTGAATTGATCACCAAATCGGTCAATCAAAAACGGATCCGAGAAACTGAACGCAGTACGTATGCCTCGTTTTTTTGATTCCTCAAACGTCGCCACGCAAGCTGCACGTGGATCTTCGGCATCCCACAAATAGCCTTCGATGTAACTACATTTTGACTGTTCTAGCAGGTCAAAATTGAGATCTTCTTTCTTCAGTTCAGTAGAAATCCCCAAGTGGGTACACATGGTTCTTTCAGCATCCGGAGTCGTCAGCACTACGCACGATCCCGTCAGTTCACCTGAATGGTCCGACGGTGGGATGTAGAAATTAATCCCTGTTTCGTCCATGTCCCGGTGGTAGAACTGCCCATTTGCGTCGTTGGCTACCTTGCCTGAATAAACTCCCGAGCCGCCGCTTTGGACGATCGCCACCATCGTATTGGCCGCCGATCCTCCGGATGCGAACAACAGCGAGGGGTCGTTGATTCGATCAAGAATATCGCCTTGCTGACCGGTCGACATCAGGGCCATGCCGCCTTTGTTCAACTCCAAATCACCAATCACTGAGTCTTCGACTTGAGCGAGAATATCGACGATTGCGTTGCCAACGCCAAAGACGTCATATTTTTTTTCTGACACGTTTTGTTCCTTTTTGATGGGTAGCTTGAGAAGGTGCAGATTATCGAGCTTTCCACGCTTCCCGCAAGCGGAGCGTTTGAATAAACTTTCGAGATGGCCAAGATCAAAACTTTTATTTCTGTCTCCGCATCACAGCGCGTCACCAACAACATCGCCCGCGTTTCCGACCGATTGGCAGCGATCTGTGATGGCTACAACTGGGTTCCACCAGAGAATTTACTGGTGACGGTAAATTTTGTCGGCGAAGTACTCGATCGCGAGGCAGCGGAGTTCTGCCAGCACATCAAAAAAGCGACGACGCAATTTTCCCCCTTTGAACTGTCCTTTTGCGGTGTCGATTGCTTTCCCGATGCCGAACGCCCACGGACCATCTGGATGGGAGTCGATGAGGGCAGCGAGCAATTGATGAACATGAACCGGGAACTGACTAAAGTCATCCAAGACTGGGGCTTTAACAAAGAGAAGAACGCGTTTCTCCCGCACGTGACGTTGGGAAAACTGCGCCGCGGAGGCACGTGGAACGATACATTGTTGGAAAAACTCCATCGTCTGCGGAAGCATGACAGCGGTTTTTGCACCGTCGACAAGATTGTCATTAACTCCAGCCACCTCGACCGGGGCGGCCCAACCTACACGCCGATGGCGACCCTGCGTCTCGACAACTAACCGCACGTAGAATACACCGTGGCCGCAAACGATATCTCATTTAGCGCTGTCAAAGATCAAGACGATCGTTAAGCGGCTTTACGACCTGCGCGTTTTGCTTTGCGAGCGCGTTTGCGTTCGGCCTTGGTCATTTTCAAAGTAGCTGACGGCTCGGATTCGGCAATCGGCTCCTTCTTAGCCGCAGCGGCGGCAGCCAGTTGATCGCTCTTTCTTTTGTCCATCAATGACTTGAAGCTGTTCATCGTCGTCGGCTTAGCTTCAGCGTTTCTAGGCACAGGAGAGGTCGGTTTGGCCGAAGTATTCGGCGGGACGTTTGCAACCTTTGGCATTTTGACGGTCGCCGGTCTCGCCGCAGGCGCTTTTGGCGAAGCCAGTTTTGACGCAGGCTTCTTCTTATTAGCAGCGACCGCAGCCTTGGAGGGCTTCTTTGCCTGAACCACTTTTTCGGGTGCCGCTTTCGCCGGTGCCGTGATTGGGGTTTGCCTATTGCGTGCGGCTTTCTTGGTCGCGCTATTGGACGCCGTAGTTTCCGCCTTGGTGGCCTTGGCTTGTTTGCCCACGATCAATCCATGAGCGTGAAGATAAACGAAACGCGTGTAAAAGAGATGGCCCAACAGCAATGCGGTGGCAGAGATAAGGTAGCTGTTCTTCAATACGATTTGTCGATCTGAAGCCGCGATTTGGTTACCAGCCCATTGAGTTTGCATGGTCACTGACACGGCGAGTGATAACCATGCCATCACGATCATCGCCACCGCCGCACGCGACTCTTTGACTTCGAACAGCACTCTACCAGCCAACATCGCCAATA
>CALKXO010000135.1 GCA_938003615.1 uncultured Pirellulaceae bacterium
AGATCGAGGCCAGTACGAAGGGCCTAGTGACCACGGCGAGATTGCGATCAGCACTGGCAGCATCGGTCGCTTGAGCAGTAAGATGACCCACTACTCGATGTGGGAGTACGATCAGCTATTCTACAAGTACCGTCGATACACAACATTGCAGGCTCAGCAATGGGACGAAAAAGGCGTCGATACTTCCTATTTCAATTTGCTGGTGCGCCCCGCGTTTCGATTTTTTCGAGAGTTTATTCTGCAAGGATCGATTCTTGACGGAAAGGCTGGATTGCAGACCGCGTGGATGGCCGCATTCTATTGCTTCAGCAAGCAAGCTCGTCTGTGGGAACTCAAGCACGGTATTGATCAAGATGCCTTGGATCCACCGGTGACACTTGAGCAGCGCGAATCGCTCGCCAAACACGATCAATCAGAGAAGGTTCGAATCGCGGGCTAGTGCGGCTAGTGCGGCTAGTGCCTTGTGCCAACTTAAAAGTGGGGTAAGCATCCTGCTTGCTATCAAATAATCATGTAGATTTCGCAACTTGGAAGCTTACGCCACTGCGAGCCATCCTAAATCCAAGTTGGAACAAAGCACTAGGCACTTAAGTTGTGTTGGTGCGACGGTTGAATTGTTGCAACGCGGCAGGACACAACAGCTAACAGCGGCCTCATTCAAACCGGACCCACTGGTCATCGATCAATCGGTCATTGGGCTTGAAGCGTGACTTGTAGCTCATGTGGGAACAACCATCTACGTAGTAGCCCAAGTAAAGAAACCGCAGTTGCTTTTGTTGGCAATGCTGAATCTGCTTTAGGATGGAATAGGTTCCAATCGAATCCCCCAAGATGTCTGGGGCGTAATACGTATAAACGGCCGACATCGCCCGTAATCCCAAGTCACAAATGGCAACTCCCACCAGTTGATCGCCGATCCAGTAGGTCATTTCGAATGACTTGAAGCAGCTTTTCACGAACCCCCAGACGTATTCCTCCAAATCAATATCGGTATCTTTTTTGGCAAGATTGCGTTCTCTACGGTGGCGATTGAAAAGGTCCGTTCTGGCCTGATCGCCGCGCATCTCGTTGACCTCCAGACGAAACTTACGGTCGCCCCGGTTGATCACACGCCGCTGGTTCTTGCTGAAGCGAAATTCGCCAATGTCGATCCTCAGTGGCTCGCACGCTTTGCAGTTTGGACAATGCGTCTGGTAGATGAATTCGCCAGTTCGTCGATGTCCCTGCGACAGACGCAGGTCCGTCTCGGCAGGTGTGATCTTGGTCAGCGGCATGCGCAGCGGCATCCGGGCGATCTGATCCGGAAGATATGGGCAGCTTTCCGGTTCATCGATGATGACGATGTCAGTAACGGGTTTGGCCTTCATCGAATCTGTGCCAGTTAGAAACCGAAAAAAATATTGGGAACGAGCACTCGACGGAGTTGCCGAGTTATGGGGGGGAAAAATGGGGAATGGGGAGGTGTAAAATGGGGAGGTGTAAAGTCTATCCCCTCACATTGTAGGGCTGCATTCGGATTGTGCAAGAATTTGCTGGCTGGCGGTGCTGAGCCGTGGCAGGTCGTGCTAGGTGAGACTGCAGTCGGACGTTAGCGCTAATCGACGGAGAGCGTTATTTCGACTGGGCAGTGATCGGAGCCCAGAATCTCAGGACGGATTGCGGCGCCCGTTACCATGCCCCATGCGGCCGCATCGACGAAAAAGTAATCCAGACGCCAGCCGATATTTCTTGATCGACAGTTCATCCGATAGGTCCACCAGCTGTACTTTTCCGCGCTGTCGTCAAACTCACGAAAAGAATCCACGAAATCCGCCTCCACGATGCGGTCGAGTGCCGCTCGTTCTTGATCGGTGAAGCCCGCGTTCTTTCGATTGGTTTTTGGATTCGCCAAGTCGATTTCCTGGTGGGCACAATTCAAATCGCCACAAAAGATAACCGGCTTGGCCTTCTTGATCTTCTTCAGCCATTTCAAAAAATCAGCGTCCCATTGCTGGCGGTAATCCAACCGAGCCAACGCGCGTTGCGAGTTTGGCGTATAGACCGTCACCAGTTGGAAATCGTCAAATTCCGTCGTGACGATTCGTCCTTCAGAATCGTGTTCGGTGATTCCCATGCCAGTTGACGAACCAAGGGATGGGACGCGCGTAAATATAGCCGTGCCGCTGTAGCCCTTCTTGACGGCGGAGTTCCAGACGCCTTGGTAACCAAGTTTCTCCATCCAAGCCAGATTGACTTGCGCGCTGTGGGCTTTGGTCTCCTGAAGACAGATCACTTCTGGCGTCTCGTCCTCCACAAACTGTCGGAAGCCCTTGTCCATTGCGGCTCGAATGCCGTTCACGTTCCACGAAACAAGTTTCAAGTTCTGATGTCCTTACGAAGTGTTAACTTGTCCCGCCATTTCGATCAATTGCTCAACGACTGTGTCGTCGTCCAAGTCACCGACGGGCAAGTTGTGGGTATGGGTGCGCGGCATCGAATCGACCGCTTTCAAATAGGTTTTGTCATAGTAGGCCAGCACGATCTCGGTAGTCTTCTTTAGATCGCCCGCGTCGAGCGCGGTGATGGCATCATTGACGTGTTGGCCGCCAAGTCGTTTGCGGATCCTTTCCACGGAGTGGGCCAGCGCTTCTTTTGGCAGTGGCCCGTAGACCTCGATCAAATGTGCAACGCGCCGACTGACCGACGCATCAACAAAAATTGCTTGGGCGTGCTGCATCTGTTTATGAAAACTTGCGGGTACGACGACACCTCCGATTCGGTTTCCCTCGTCTTCTACCCAGATCGGCAGTTGCGGGTCGAGTTTCTCAAGTTCGTGGAACAGCGTATTTTCAAATAGTTCGGTGGACGGTTGGGCGCCCAAGCCGATGGCACCAAATGCGGATCCGCGATGGTTCGCCAGCCCTTCGAGATCGATGGTCTGCTGTCCCTGCGATGCTAAGCGGTGCAGATACTTGGTTTTGCCTGCGCCGGTTAGCCCGCTGATCACTAGAAGATTGAACGGGCGATCGATGCGCGAGTGGACATGGTTCCGGTAAGCTTTGTATCCGCCCTTGAGCAGCGTCGGCGCGAAGCCACCTTTCTCTAACAGCCAAGCGAACGACTCGCTACGCATGCCGCCTCGCCAGCAGTGAACTCCCATGGAGATTCGCGACTGGTCGTCGCCCTCTTGAGCCGGCGGAACCGCATGTTGTTTGCGGTGCGTGCGGGAGATTTTTTTGGCCGATACAACAAAGCCGGCCATTTTGGGGCCGACGATTTCCAAGCCACGAAGCACCGCGTGGTCGCGGCCTTTCTGCTTGTAGATCGTACCAACTTCAGCGCGCTCTGCATCGTCAAACAGAGGCAGATTAACGGCGTGTTGGATGTGGCCTTTCTGGTATTCGCCCGGTGACCGAACGTCGATGATCGGCTGGTCTGGATGAAGTGCCAGAAATTCGTCGGGGCTAAGGATATCGGGCATTTTCTGCGTGCTGGGAGCGATCTGTTTCGAGCCCAAACCCTAACCGATGGGAACGCAAAAAAAAAGCCGGAGCAACTGCTCCGGCGTGTGTCGATTGTGGCAGGTGAACTTCAGCCAGCTCTAGTTGGCGTTCCACCACCAGCGGTTACTGTCTTTGGCCGCTAGTGCCACTGCGGAAGTCTTGACCAAATCAGTATCGATCTCCGTGTTTTCTGCTACCGCCCAGCAGTCCACTTGAACACCACCAGAGGCAGTGACGACGTAGTTGCCCTTAATGTTGACATAGCTACACTCCGTCGGAACCGAGCTTGGAACAGGACGACTTGGCATCTGAACCGCATCTCCTGTGATGGCGTCGATCTTAAGGCCCATTTTTTCCAACATTCGGTTCTTCGAGATGATGGCAGCGATAACGCTCATGTCCATGATGTTTCTCAAGTCGCGGAACACAGGTTCGACTTGAGAAACTTCGTCGAAACGCTCGGTCAAGTTATTGGCCCAAGCTTCGGCATGCTTGTTCTGATTTTTCTGAACCTGAGATTTGCCTTGAGAATCAAACTTTGCATTTTCGGTAAGCGCTTTGACGCCTTGGCCACGCAGTTCGTAGATTGACTCTGCTTCGTCTTTGGCGACGGCTTGGTAATTGCACTCCATCCACATGCGAGGTGCACCTCTCATGCGGCTGGCGTTGGCTTGTTTTGCCATTTCAAGAATACTCGGCAGGTTGCTGGCATTGGACCGCTCAAGACCCATGGCGAGTCGTTTCATGCGATGGTCGGCAGCAACGAGTACTTGTGAGTAACGGCTGTCTTTGGGAACGCCGGTCAGGGAGATGGTGTGCTCACCCATTGCTTGTTGAATTTGCTCAATACGCTGAGGTGAGAATTGGAATTTTTTGTAGTAGGCCCGGAGGTTTCTAACGCCTTCGGCAGTTGGGTCCATCGAAACTGAGATGCCCTGCCCCGTGCGCGCTGCGTCTGAGCTTCGCATGGCGGTCAGAAAATCTTCGAGGTGAATTGCGGGCGTGCCAGATTTTGCTCCGACCACATTACCGAACGCATCCGTCGTAAGTCCTTCACCGGGACCAGCCAAAATCAAATCGTTGTTTTCCGAATCGACGATCAGGTATTCGACTCGTTGCAAACCGGCCATAAACTGGACCTCGACAGGAATCGCTCTGCCTTCGTTGATGCAGGTCTGGATCTGGCTGTTGAGCGATTTCAGCGACACCATTCTCAGGTTTGAGACACGGTCGATGTTTGTATCCGCTGCACGCAGACTGTTAGTGATCTTGTCCGCAGCTGCAGGATCAATGCGCTGGGCAGCGCGACTGAGCACCGCTTCAGCATCGACAGCGACACCACCGACAACCCCCACTTGAAGGACCGTCGGGGTTGCTGCTTGTCCGAAAACAGCAGAGGCGGAAAAAGTCGCTACTGCGAAAATCGCAAGAGCCGCAAGTTTTGATGTTAGAAAATTGGCATAGCTCGACGCCATGGTGTTGCTCCTGAGTAATTTTTGCCGCGATCGATTTCCGTCCCATAGAAAAAGGAACGCACCGGTAGAGGGTATATCGATCCAATCAGCTGCAAAGCTGTGTGATTTGACCAAATTTTGGGTTAGTAGACATACGGCGGAGGCAATTCGTTAATATGTATTGGTACCGCCGTTTTTTCCGTCTCTTGCTAGAGTAACTGCAAGTTCAAATAAAGGCAAGAAAAACCAGCCAAACAACGACAAATTTGAGTGTTCTGCCCAACCCACGACGGTTTCGGGGCTCAATGCAGAATACAGGATCAGTCTCCACCGAACAAAGCGAACTATGGGCAAAGACTCAATATCTACAGACGGTGCCTATCTCGTTATTCGTGACGGCCAAAAGTGGTCTGATGTCTTTCGGCTGGTTCCCGGCAGAACCGTCACAATCGGGCGTGCTGCCACCAATAATATCGTGGTTCGGGAAGACAAGGCCAGTCGGCTGCATGCCGAAATCTTCTTCTCTGACGAAAACTGGATGGTGAGAGACTTAGGCAGCCGCAACGGGACACTTGTTGGCGACGAGATGCTTCAGGGCGACCGCAGGCTGGTGCCGGGAGACGTGGTTCATATTGCCTCGACCGAGTTGCGGTTTGTCGATGAACTGACCAGCGCATCGGGGGCACGAGGCGGCAAGCGCGATGCCACGCCCGCGGCTGGAGCATTCAAAAAAGGCGATCAGCAGAACGATGACAATCCCCTGAATAACGATCCCCAGACCGAATACAACCGTCCGGCGGGGCAATACAAAGTCAGTGAGCCGCAGACGATTACGCATCGCCGACAACGACCGAAAATTCTGACTGAAAGCAGTGATGAAATATTGGTCGACGTCGATCTTCCTCCAGCAGGGTTGGCCGCGAAAAAGATCTGCCGACTGGCGTTTGAACTGGCCAACGTACGCAGCTCCAAAAAAATTGCGGATCTTGCATTAGAAAGATTGATCAAGGAAACGGGGACCGATTCCGGCGCTATTTTATTGGTGCCTCGCAACCGAAGAACCACGGTCGACCCAAAGCGGTTGGAGGCGTTGGCTACGTACAGTCAGATTCGCCCAGAGTATCAACGTATTTCAAAATACCTAGCCGAAACGGCATTGCGAAATGGCGAGGCGGTACTGGCACGTGACGTTCAGGATGATAGTGCGTTGGGACTGCGCGACTCGGAGGGAAAGATTTACGCGACGAGTGTTATCTGCGCACCGATCCGTTTGAAAAATCGAAGCGTTGGCCTAGTCCATCTGTACTCGACGACGACAAAAGTTCTTGATCCTGATGACCTTGAATTTACCCTTGCCGTCGCTGAAACGATTGGCGTCGCGCTCAATACGAACTACCGTGAACAGAAGCTGGTAGATGATCTTTCCAAAACGAAGAACCAGATTTCTATTCTGCGCGATCAACTAGGGGTTGAGAGTGAGATCATTGGAAACAGCCCGGCGATGTTCCGTGTGCATCAGCAAATCTCTAAGGCTGCACCGAGCCGCGCAACGGTGTTGGTGCGCGGTGAGAGTGGCGTCGGCAAGGAATTGGTGGCGCGTTCGGTGCATCTGACCAGTGATCGACGTTCGGGCTCGTTCATTTGTATCAACTGTGCCGCCCTCTCTGAATCATTGTTGGAGAGCGAGTTGTTTGGTCATGAGAAGGGTGCGTTTACGGGGGCGACGGAGCGTAAGGCTGGCAAATTCGAAGCGGCCGACAAGGGCACGTTGATGCTGGACGAAATTGGCGAAATGAGTCCCTCGATTCAAGCCAAGTTTCTGCGCGTGTTGGAGGGGCATCCATTTGAACGTGTAGGCGGAAGCCGTGCGATACAGGTCAACGTGCGCGTCATTGCGGCGACCAACCGAGACCTCGAGGAAAGTGTGCGGCAGGGAACCTTTCGTAAAGATCTTTTCTTCCGTTTGCACGTGGTGCAGATCGATGTGCCTCCGCTACGAGACCGACCTGAGGATGTAATCGACTTGGCCGAATACTTTTTGGAGAAGTTCAAAAAGGAAACCGGCAGGAAAATCGACGGTTTTTCTCCTGCGGCAATCGAGCAGCTGAAACAGTACTCTTGGCCGGGAAATGTTCGTGAGCTGAAAAATGTAGTCGAGCGCGCTGTGGTGCTTGCCGGCTCATCGACGATCGGGCTGGACGACGTCATTCTGACGAAACTTCCGGCAATAGAGCAGCACGCCCCGACGCCAATGAGTGATCCGACGTCGTTTCAAGCTGAGACGCTCGAACAGGTTGAGGCGCGTCACATCGCGGCGACGCTTGAGTCAACCGGCTGGAACAAAAGCCAAGCTGCTAAAGCGCTTGGTATCGAGCGCTCGACGCTCGATCGGAAAATCAAGAAGTTCGGTCTGACGCGTTGAATCGCTGTCCGCTGTAGCCCCGATTCTTTTACGTGGCACCTACCCTATGGACTTATGGTAAAAATAAGCCGTAGTGCGTGTCGCATGAATTCCTGAACATAAAAACCAATTCTTGCGAATCCTACAACGGCAGGTCAATTCGTTTCTACTGGACGCCTAACTTGCGTTTGCTTTAACCATCAAGCCGAAGGCAGCCGGTACGAACAATAATGCCAGTACGGTACAGCCAACCACGCCGCCGGCGATTGCAATTGCCATCGGCGGCCAGAACCCACCGCCTGAAAGAATCAGCGGTACGAAACCAGCAATGGTGGTGAACGTTGTCGCCAAAACGTGCCGCGTCTCGTGAAGTGTGACATCCAGAATGGCTTCGATGTTACCTTGGCTGGCCTGTGCGTCGTGCCGAAGCGCGGTCAATACAACGATCGAATCGTTGATCGCTATGCCCAACAGCCCCATGATGCCGACGATGGCCATAAATCCAAACGGGTAGCCAAACAGGTACAGAGAGATTCCTCCAAATCCAATTGCCATCATCGCAACTGCTCCGATAACGACCGCCGATCGAAACGATCCGATGGACAACACTAGCGTCATGACGATTGCCGCCACCAGTACCCCAACGCTGGCCATCAGGTTGCCGACTGCTTCGTTGCGTTTTGAGGCCTCGCCGCCAAATGACATTCGGTAGCCGGGTGGGATCTCAATCGCACCCTCGGCAAAACGCTTATTCAATTGGGACAGCACGGTCGATGGTAAAGTACCCGCCGAAAGAAACGCTTGAACCTCTTGCACGCGAATGCTATTGAGTCGCGATACCGTCGCGGGCTTGGGTTTAAGTCCTAGAGTCGCGACGGCGCTCAATGGAACTAGCGCCGAGGCGTTATCCGCTGATGTCCCACTCGTCGAAGACCCATTCGTCGACGATCCACTCGCCGAAAACCCATCCGATGACGCACCAATACTCGTTCCGACGGTGCGCACTAGATCAATGCTTTGCAGGTCGATGAGGCTTCGTCGACGTTTCTTGTTGGTGCGCACGCGTACTGGAATCTGCTCGGTGGATTGCAGCACGAAACCGCCAGGCGTGCCTTCCATTTGCGAATTTAACTGTCGCGCGATATCGCTGGGAGTGAATCCGGCTAGCCGAGCCTGATCTGCTTCGACTTGAACCGCGATGGTTGGCGTCGAATCGTTAAGCTCTACCCTCGTGTGTACAACATGAGGCAGTTCTGATAGCAGTTTGCGGGTTTCGCCACCAAGCTGCCTGAGTTTATCGAGATCTGGACCGAAAAATCGCACCTCGATCGGCGCTGCAAAGGGTGGTCCTTGCTCCAATTGCCTCGCCAGCACTCTTGCTTCGGGAAAAGAGTTCTGTAGTTGTGTTTGAAGGCTTTGAATGACTTCGATAGACCCTTCATTGGAGTCCAATTGGACGATCGCTTGCGCGTACTCTTTTGCGTTTTGGCGACGGGTAATGATGTTGTAATAGAACGTCGGCGCACTGCGCCCCAGTAGCCACGTGGTCTGCTTGACGCGTCGATGAGCGTTTAGCTGGTTCGTGATGCCGGCCGTTAGTTCCTCCAATTCCGCGAATGAAGCGTTCTGCGGTAATTCTAATTCGATGTGGAATTGATCGCGGTCGGCCGGCGGAAAAAACTGATCAGGGAGTTGCCTTAGACAGAAAAATCCTAGCATCGCTGCTGCCGCACAAGAGGACATCGTGATCTTCGGGTGGACAACCACCGATTTGAGAAAGCGACGAAAGGTGGGTTTAACCCAAGCGGCACTCAATCCGGAAGCTGCCCCATTCGTTTCATCTGAATTGTTTTGGGAGCTTCCTTTGTGCAGGATGGTCGCCAACGGCGCGATGATCAGAAGGCTGATAAAAAGCGAACTACCAATGGCCAGAATCACGTTAGACGCCATCGCGCCGACGAATTCTCCTGCCGGGCCCTCCATCAAGCAAATGGGCGCGAAAGCAAAAGCGGTGGTTAGCGTTGATGCCAACAATGGAATAAACAGGATCTTACCGGTCGTCGATACAGCGTCAAGTTTTGATTTTCCGCTGGCCAACTGGCTGCTGACGGAATCCACGATCACGATCGCGTTGTCAATCAAGAGTCCAAGGGCGATAATTAGACCGGCGACGGACATCTGGTGGATGGGAACCGACATGACGCGCATGCCCGACAGCACAGCCATGGACACTAACGGCAGTGCGGTCGAAACCATCAAAGCATTTCGCCAGCCCATCAGAATCCAGACGACGACCATGACGGCAAGCGACCCGATCAGCAAGTTAGCGATTAACTCGCCCAGTCGTCCTTGAACATAATTGTTCTGGTCGAGTACGGTCTCCAATTCGATAATCGGTGGTAGTGTTGTTTTGAACTCTTCGATAACAACCTCCAGTTCGCTCCGCCACTGATCGATGCGACTGGTTTGGCGGACCATGGCGGCGACTAACAGAGCGTTACATCCATCGATCTGACCGATCTGCGACGGTGGGTCGGCGATGCCCCGATCGACGGTCGCGACATCTCCAAGGACGACGAACCTTCCCCGTGAATCATTCTTCACGGGCAGCTGTTGAATTGACGAGAGTGATGCCAGTTGGTTCGTTAGTTCGATCGGCAAGGATTCTTCTATGGATCGAACCGAACCGGCGGAGTTTCTGGTGTCATTGTTGCCGATCACGTTTGCCACATCTGCGGCGGAGAGTCCGATTTGGGCTAGTTCTGTCGGATCGACCGAGACAACAATCTCTTCGTCTGGACGACCGAATTGCTCGACATCATCGGTGCCTGCAACGGACCGCAGTCGGTCTTCGAGGTCTTTGGCGAAGCGTCCGAGGATCGCATAGTTCGGCGCCCTTTTTGATTTCCAAACCAATCCGCCGATCCAAGCAAACGCTCGAACGTCGACGTCTTCGAACTGTGGTCGTGCGGCCTCGGGAGGAAGAAGGGAAATCGAGTCTTCCACTTTACCGCGAATCCGACTCCAGATCGGCCCGGTATTGTAAACGTCGTCTCTCAGTTCGATCGTAATCAGCGAGACACCAGATCGACTCTCAGACCGCATTTCTTTGATGGCTTCGACCTCGCGCACCGATTGTTCGATGCGGTCGGTAACAAGGGATTCGACCTGTTCGGCGTCGGCCACCGGATACAACGTCGTGATCGTCGCGGCACGCGGTGTCAGCACCGGATCTTCCATACGAGGTAAAACGGAAAGCGACGACAGGCCACCGACGACAAGAAAAGCGATCATCAAGATCAATAGCCGACCGTTGCTGATGCCGACCGTCGCCCAGTGATGGGGGGCGCGAGCGTTCACTGGACCACCTCGAAATTGTCGTCATGCTCCGCCAGTCGCTCGGGAGTTTCGGCGTTGGTTGCTTCGGTGTCGACGAAGGTTGTTGAAGCGCTTTTCCAAGGCGGCGTCAATTGAATCAATTTTGCCTCTACTTTTTGGCCTGGCGACACCCGTACCCCTCCCTGGACGACAACTTGTTCTCCGCCAGAAAGCGTGCCACGCACTCGGCTCCAGCTGCCCCATGTGGAAAGTAGTTCAACGTCGCGGCGCGCAATCGAAAGTTGATCTTTGATCGTGGTGTCAGATTTGTCGCGATCATTTTCCAGCACCATGACGGACCAAAGCCCTCTGATTTGCGGTTGGAGTGCTTCAGAAGGCAACCAGAATCCCGGCTCGTTGGACGGCAACGCGAACTCGATCGTCACCGTTTGTCCAGCAACAATCTGATTCGCATCCTCCGGTGACAGATTCACGATGACCTCTCGGGTACGTGTTGAATTGTCGATTCGCGGACTGATCTGAGAGAGTATACCTTCGTGCTGCCGTTCCCCTACAGAAAACGGAATTGGATCACCGAGTTTAAGTTTTGCTGCAATTTCAGCAGCGGCGCCAAAACGAACCTCCAATCGCTCACTTTCGATGATCTCTAAAACAGATTCACCATTGGAAGGCAGCTGCCCTTCGTCAATAAATCTTTTGGAAATTCGACCGGAAAATGGCGCGACGAGATCCGCTTGATTTAGACGGATGCGCGCTTGCTCCAACGCGGCTTTGCTGAGCGCGACCGTGGCGCGTTGAGCATCAAGTTTCTCTTTGCGTGTCCCTGATTCCAATTCAGCCAGTCGATGAGCGGTTGATTCAGCGGCTGCTATAGCTGCTGCTCGGTCAAATTTTGCCACGTCGTATTCTTGGGCCGATCCCGCGTTTGATGCACGAAGACGTTTCTGTCGTCCCAAGGTGACGTCCGCCAATTTTACCCGTGTCTGCAGGCGAATTAACTCGGATCGCGTCGCGTCGATGGTTTGTTGCCGGGGACCGTGAGTTAACTCCGCCAGAATTGCTTCGGCCTGGGCATTACTGGCGGCCGCCGCGCTAACTCGGGCACGAAGAACCGCGTCATCTTGTTTTGCAAGGACTTCTCCTTTTTCAACAGCTTGCCCCTCGTCAACAAGGATGTCGATCACCCGTTCGGAGGCCTCAAATCCAAGGCGACTGGTTCGACGCGGTACGACATTGGCCGTGTATCGATGCGGAATCAATGTCGAAGTCGATTCGGCGATTTGCATAACGCCGACGGTTTGAAAAATCATTTCCCTATCAGATACTTCAGGTGTGGGTACCTCGGTTGGCTGGGCCAGAAAAATCCAAACAGCTCCACAAATCAAACAAGCGCTGATAACTCCAGCCAAACCGACCCATCGCGCGCTGCGTTGGCGGTTAATACTTAGGCCGCCTTTCTTTTTGTCAGCGGAAGCCGGTGGGGTTTGGGTTTTGGTCGTGCTCATCGTTGTTTGTCTCAGTCGTTCATTGTGGAACAAATCTCACGCCTAAGAAGTCAAGGAAGTTTTTGGAAACATTCGATTGGGGGTTCGTGGGGAAACACTTCCTTGCAAATGTCTTCGAGAACCGTGTTATGTTGAGCGTCGTCATCTATGGGGTGCCATCGGTATCCGTTTAGGATGCGAATGACGCTTACTCGCACCGATCGGTGGACAGATTTGACTCCCAGTTCTTCAAGGGACGGACTGGTGTCATCGATCAGGTAGGATCCGTAGATCAGCGCCCATAGTGAGAGCGTCATCTCTTCAGGACTAACGCCATCGCGTAATTTCAGATCGTTGCCGGCGATTGCATTTCTCACGATGCCGGAAACAAGGCTCATGCAGCGCTGTTCTTGGGTTTGCAACAGTGTGCGGCGTGTGTCGGAGCAGCGGTCCCAGATAGCAGCGTGGCGGACAAGATTTTCGACGTGAAAGAACTGCTGGTAGTGGGTGACGTAGATCTCGCAGGCCACCATCACCGCCATCATGCGCTCGCGCGATGGCCGTTGGGCAAGCGATGCAGTGTCAAACAGCTCGTGTCGTTTTTTGATGGCTTGGACAGCGATCGCTAGAACAATCTCTTCCCGATTGGGAAAGTGGTTATAGATCGTGCCCTTGGCCGTTTTCAGTTCTTCGGCCAAGCGTTCCATCGAAAGCGCATGGAACCCTTCATCAAGAATGATTCTTGAGGCAATCTCCAACAATTGAGCTTCACGAGACTCAATCGCCTGCTTTTTGCTGGCGAAACGCTTTTTCATGCTGTTATTTTGACTTCCAGTCAATTTTTTACAACCGGTAATAACAAGCCATATTGCCGCATCTCATGGGAAGTGACGAACTGTCAACGACAGGCTCTACGGACAGGATGGACTTGATAAACTGTACGGCCACGACGGCCACGACTAACTGCGAAGAGGCGCCGACCGGGACATCATCGTGGGACAAGCCGGCGATGATTTGCTGGATGCCGGATTTGATCACGTGCAAGCTCGTCTCAGCGGCGGCAGCGGCCTTGACCAGTAGGACTATGAAGGCGGCCGCGGATATTTGCAGCGTTACCGACCGTTGATGGACTACGCGGACCGCGGGAGTTCTCATCGGCAGTGGTGTTACCGAGGCAGGTTGCAAAGTGATTTTCAATCAACGCATGAAGCAGTCTGGCATACGTTGGAAGAAAGCGAGTGGACAATGGATTGTTGATTTGCGAACTGCCTGCTGTAGCGGTCTGTGGGA
This sequence comes from uncultured Pirellulaceae bacterium, assembly GCA_938003615.1. Taxonomy (GTDB): domain Bacteria; phylum Planctomycetota; class Planctomycetia; order Pirellulales; family Pirellulaceae; genus Mariniblastus. The sequence goes on from CALKXO010000135.1 coordinate 13,451, forward strand.
CAGAATATGGAAACACGGACTCCGTGAATATCGAGTGCTATTTGAAATACAACGAGCTCTTCCGTTACAAGCAACACTAAATCCCGCAGTTTAAAGACAATTCAACCGACTGCACCCGTTGTAAAACAAAACGTCGTCGAGCCAAAATGTCGCAGTTCAGGCAGGTCTCTTTTTGACTGTCGCATCTTTTCGATTGCTGCTTTTTGCGGCAAATGTTCACTGAAACCGAAGAAAATCTTTTTTTCGAAAAATGTATGTAATGTGACCGATATGTTCACGTCTACCTGCAATAGCACGCCCTCCCGGCTTTGTGAAATTCAAAATAATTTACCAGTTTCTCAACGAGGCTCTCAAAAGATGCGTTCCTTAATCATCAAAACAGTAGCCATTGCTGTGTGTTTACTCTTGGCACCGGTTGCGGTCGGTCAAACTATTGAATTCGACTTTGCAGGAAACGGCGGGGCTGGCTTGCTGCCAGGCAACGAAGTCGGGGCCAACACCGCGACGAGTGCAACGTCTGACGCGTTTGGCAGCGAAGTTGGAGCCGGCTTGGTTTTCGACCAAGGGACCAATCAGTTGAACTTTGATTTTGAATTCGAAGGGCTTGACGGTGGACTGTTTACGGCCGCTGCCAGCGGAATCCACCTGCATCTCCCGGGCGTTCCAGGTGATCCGTTCAATCAAACCGGTGGAATCGTGTTTAACCTGAACTCGTTTGCCGACGCGGCTGTCACTAACACTAACGCGGCGATCGTTGACGGTGCTGTCTCCGGTCGCGTCACAGGGTCGGTTTCGTTTGCTGATAACCTCGACCTAGTCGATGACCTGCTCGACGGCGAACTCTATCTGAACATTCATAGTGGCAGTTTCAACGGTGGAGAGCTTCGTGGTACTCTCACCCCGTCAGCCGTTCCGGAGCCTTCAACCGGCGTGCTGGTTGGACTTCTGCTGACTGGCTTGGCCGCACGTCGCAGACGAAGCTAAACTTTTTTAAGCGCCAAAACGCCAAAACGCCAAATCGAGAAAAGCTACGCCATGTTCAACGACGTGGCTTTTTCTGTAGACGTTTAGTTATTTGACCGAGATTTGTAAGCGTTCACGGTAATTGGGCGAAGAAGCTTGCTCGATTTCGTGGTAGTTCGCTTTTGATTTTGACGAGACGCAAATTTCGATTCCGCTTTCGACGATGAAGGTTTGCTTGATTCCCTGCCGGGGGGATTGATCGCCCCGGCGTTTCTTCGCCTGACGTACGATTTTCACGTGAGTTGTTTCATTGGTGGTTGCTTTTTGAGCAAGTTCCAGCCGAGCTTATTCGCTCGTCAGTTTTGACCGTTCGTGGGCACAGCGTCTGCAGCGCTTTCAACTGGTTAACCAAACCGTCGTCAACTTCTGCCGCAGCGAGAATATCTCCCCAGCAGCTTTCTACTACTGGAGAAAACGGCTGGGCGATCAAGATCTCGAAGCTTTCACCAACGC
>CALKXO010000136.1 GCA_938003615.1 uncultured Pirellulaceae bacterium
GGACTCGCGCATCGCAGCCTTGGCAGTTTGAACGGCGATTTTGAATCGAGCGGGAGGCGTATGGGTCACAAGAGTAGTTTCAAATGCAACCAACTCGTGGCCTGCAATAGCTTTGCGCAACTCACTGGGCTCGGGTTCAACGACTTGACTCAACGTTTTTTCAACTAGCCATGCACCAGCGAAACAATGACCATCGGTCATGATCACAACTGGATTCAACCCCACGGCCTCTATCGCTGCAGAAAACAGGAGTGTTGAGTCGAGGCAGGTTGCCAGCCCTTGTTCAATGACCGTATGGGGCGTTCTGGTTTTCTGCCCCACTCTCTCAAAACTCTTGGGCGGATTCGCATACGTCAGCTTCAGACTGCAGATCGCATTCCAAATAGCGGTTACCAGCAAATAGGCTCGCTTGGGATCGTTTGATTGGTATCCATCCAACGCCGTCGAATGACCATGCCTGGAAAGAATTTTTGCTGTGGTTTTTAGAATGGATGCGATGGCCGGATCGTTCGGCATCACAAATGCTGCGATCAATTCCCCGCCTTGGTTGATCCCGCCCCATTCTTCACGAGCCAACACGCGGACGTCTGCCTTCGCCGTGGCAAGCACTTCTTCGTCTAATACGAGCTCGAAGGAAAGCTGACTTTTTTCAGCTTCGTTCAGCCCACCAAGATATCCCGGATCGAGGTCAACTTGGCAATCGCTAACCTGCAGAAGGTCTCCCGCAAGCAGCCTGTCGATCTTCCAAGTCTTTGAGTTCAGAAATCCTGATGATGTGGTTAGCTTCAACTCCAGCCCGCTAACTGGGTCTGGTGAATAGTTCTCGACACTGACGCCGCCAATAAGAGGAACGGAGTTCTGCCAGGCAGCGTAGCTAATCGAAGTCGCGACGTCAGGGATGATTTTGAATTTGCCGTTCACAGGTAGCTGCAGTCTTCTATGATTTTCAGTTATTTGAACATCCGGGTGGGCGCATTGCCATTGCGAAATTGTAATGCAACTCGCACCTTCCATTGGTATTGTACAATGGCTGGTTAAGCAGAAGGCGAAATGCCCGCCCCAGCACCTTTCTCAATAAGATGGTCACGGCCAGCTTTGACCATATTGAAAATCGTTTTCAACTGCTCAAACGTGATGAACATCATTCCACCACCTGGCGAGACATCGATGAACGGTTGCTGTCTACCAGTTGATTCCTGGAAGTAGCCAAACTTCAATTCGTCACGACTGATGTATTGAAATTCTGTGTAATCGCAAGGTTTGTTGGCGGTCTCTTTTGACAGTTTGAGAAGGTATTTTATTGCTAACAGCAACTCTTTCAGTTCGTCGAAATCCAACAAGCACGACTCATCGTAGCTTTCCGGGTTCTCATGTTCCATTTTGATGCCGAATGTGCGCTCACCCGCTTCACGCTGGACAATAGCAAAGATCAATGTCGAGATTGTAAGCGTTGTACCGTAGTCGCAACGAAGCTTTCCGAAGTCCTTAAACTCCTTCATCACGACAATGCCACGCTTAGCCAAGAAACGTCCTGCGTTTGTCGCCGGCTCTTGCGCCTTTGGGGCAATATCTCGAATATTGTTCATAGTAAGAGGCAACTGTAGGTGAGAAAGATTGAGAAGGGGGAGTTTGAAACTTCCCATTTTGACAGGCCGATTAGAGCGAACAGAATTCAGCCTGTCAAAGAAAATTCAGCGCGTAGATCCGCAAGCTTCGAGAAAGGTGTTGAGCATCTCTGACTCGAACTGATATTCATCAAGTTTGTCGCCTTCAGCAAACCGAACCATCGGGTCTGTGAAGTCCAACGGTGTTCCTAGCTGTATTGCGTGTGCAATTACCAACTCCGTGTTGGTCACCGGTTGCTTTAGAGCTCTCCTATCGAAACATAGCTGTTGCGGAGAATGGAAAGGAGTTGATCCTGCCCCGACAGTAGCATGATTCGTTGTATGGGGTGCAGCAGCGTCAAAGTCCAATGCTGTCTACAACAGCGATTGAAACAATATCCTTTGAAACGTTTGGCTTCTCGCCGGCCCAACGGAAGTGACCGACTTGAAATGCGTCAGTAGCATGCTCGCCGGAGTGAACTGACCGGAGATGTTTAGCTCATTTTCAAAAGAGTCGCACGCATCGTTGACATCGCTCATTTCCTTTGCAGAGAGGAGGTCAAATTCAAGATCATGTTTGGTTTGCTCAGAGATCAACAGGTCTCGTTGATATAGAAGATGAACGACATCAGCGTTTACATGTTATCGGAGATCTTGTTTGAAGACAAAGTTTTATTGTTCCCATCTCTTTTTTTTCCGGGGAAACTTACTTTCCTCTAACAAGAACTGACAACCGATACAAAAAGACTCCCCTCGTGACCGCCACGAGGGGAGCTTGTTCGTTTTTGACTCAGGCTGTTTTTCAAAAAAGTTAAGCGCTGACCATTTTGTCGAGGCGCTTTTTTAGGATCGGGCCGTTGAAGACCGCGCTGCCACCGAGTTCCTCTTCAATCCGCAGCAACTGGTTGTATTTGGCCATCCGGTCGCTACGTGAGGCTGAACCTGTCTTGATTTGGCCCGTACAAAGTCCAACGGCGAGATCGGCGATGAACGAATCTTCGGTCTCGCCACTGCGGTGACTGGAGATGCTCGTGTAACCATTGCGATGAGCCAATTGGATCGCTTCGATAGTCTCAGTCAACGTTCCGATCTGGTTGACCTTAATCAAGATGCTGTTTGAGATACCTTCGTCGATCCCACGCTGCAGGCGAGTTGTGTTGGTGACGAACAGGTCGTCTCCAACCAATTGAACGCGATCACCAACTTTGTCGGTTAGCATCTTCCATGCTTCCCAGTCGTCTTCGCTACATCCATCTTCAATCGAGCAAATTGGGTAGTTGTCCACCCAGTCAGCCAAGAAGTCGGTCATGCCTTCAGCGTCCAACTCTTTGCCATCAATCTTGTAGACCTTTTTCTCTGAATCGTAGAACTCAGTCGCTGCAACATCGAGCGCGATGCGGACTTGTTCGCCAGCCTTGTAGCCGGCATTGTCGATCGCCGTCATGATTAGGTCGAGCGCTTCGCGGTTGCTGCCTAGGTCAGGAGCGAATCCGCCTTCGTCGCCGACGGCAGTGTTAAGCCCTTTTTCTTGCAGCACTTTTTTCAGGTGGTGGAAAATCTCGCAACCGCACCGCAAAGCGTCGCTAAATGTATCGAAGCCCAGCGGCATGACCATGAACTCTTGTACATCGACAGAGTTGTCAGCGTGCTCGCCACCGTTGACGATGTTCATCATTGGAGCTGGTAGAAGCGTCGCAGAAGCACCGCCGAGGTATCTGTAAAGCGGTGTGTTGTTGAACTGAGCGGCGGCTTTGGCGACGGCTAGAGAAACGCCCAAAATTGCATTGGCTCCCATCTCGCCTTTGTTGTCGCTTCCGTCCAACGCAACCATCGTGTGGTCGATTAAGCCTTGCTCTGTTCCAGGCAATCCGATCAGTGCTTCGGCAATTGCCCCGTTGATGTTAGCGACTGCTTTGAGAACGCCTTTGCCCATGTAGACCGCCTTGTCGCCGTCACGCATTTCCCAAGCCTCGTGGACGCCAGTGCTGGCTCCGCTAGGGACTGCGGCGCGTCCGAAAGATCCGTCGGCGAGGGTGACGTCAACTTCGACGGTGGGATTTCCGCGACTGTCCAAAATCTGACGACCGACGACTGAAATGATGCTGTCCATGAAAATTCCTAAACTTGCAAATGGCTAATGTGTAAACGGTTGGTTCAATAGGGGCAAACTCAGGCCGCCAAGCGGGCATTGTTATTGAATCGGTTAAATAGTGGAAGGGGCCAGTTTTCCCTTAGCCATATTTTGCGTCTAACGAAAACGATGCCTTTCTTCTACAATTCGCACGACCCGATATCCTTTCACCAGATACCCAAATGGAGGCTGCCGTTGTTCACCGGTCTAGTCGAAGAAAAAGGCGCAGTAAGGCAACTTAAGCCTCAGGGCAACGCGTCGGATGTTTCCGTTCATGCGCCGCTGGTGTCTGAGGATGCGAGTCTTGGCGACAGTATTGCAATCAACGGTTGCTGTTTGACGGTGGTCAAACTCGACGCTCAGGTGCTGACCTTTCAGGCGGGCAGCGAAACGCTTAGCCGAACTAATTTGGGCGAACTTTCCGAAGGCAGCCCGGTGAACCTAGAACGGGCGCTTCAAGTCGGACAACGCATGGGCGGCCACTACGTCTCCGGTCATGTCGATTGCTTGGCCACGGTAGACGAGCGAAACGACGATGGAGAGTGGGCTAAATTTTGGTTCAAGGTACCGGCTGAGTACACAAAACAAATGGCGTCAAAGGGCTCCGTTGCGATCGACGGAATTAGTTTGACGTTGGTTGATGTCACCGATGACCGTTTTAGCGTTGAACTAATTCCGCATACCCTGGATGTGACCACCCTTGGGGCACGCCAAGTCGGCGACACCGTGAATATAGAAACAGACTTACTGGCCAAATACGTTCAGCAACAACTGAAGCCTTAAACACCAGACGCTTCTGAACGTTACTGTACACCGCACAAAAAAACTGCACATCAAGAACCGAACTTCGAAAACCAACCATCATGGACAAATCAGACGATCCGAGTTACCCCGCTGAAGCCATCGCGGCCGTAGAAGCTGCAACGGCTGCGCGTGAAGCAGCCAAACAGGCAAAAATCGATGCTAGAACTCCCAAGATCAACCGCCAGACAGTCTCTTATCTATCTCAGCGGTTTGCGGAAGTGGGGCTGAACCCCAACAAACGGCACGGGCAGAACTTTTTGGTGGACTTGAACCTTATTAATATGATCGCCAGCAGTGCGAAACTGACTCCCGATGATGTCGTCCTCGAGATTGGTACCGGGATGGGGTCGCTGACAGGGATCATGGCATTGGAAGCCGGCACCGTGATCACCGTTGAGATCGACGAATACCTTTTCCAGATGGCCAGCGAGGAGTTGGAAGAACTGGACAACGTCATCATGCTCAAACAGGACGCGCTGAAAAACAAAAACAAGATGCACCAGAACGTGATCAACGCCATCAAGGAACAGTTGGCTGTGAGCCCCGGTCGCGTTTTCAAACTGGCTGCAAACCTGCCCTACAACGTAGCCACGCCAATCATCTCTAACTTCCTCCGCAGTGAGGTGGTTCCCGCATCGATGTCGGTGACGATTCAGAAAGAATTGGCCGATCGATTGGTGGCCAAGCCCGGTTCGAAGGATTATGGCGCGTTGAGCGTTTGGGTTCAGGGCCTTTGCGATGTTTCCATCGTCCGAGTCATGTCTCCAAAGGTGTTTTGGCCGCGTCCGAAAGTCGATTCGGCTATCATTCACATCGAACATCGCCCAGAACGAAGAGCCAGTTTTCCTGATATTGATTTCTTCTACGCGTTTGTGCGAGCGATGTTCTTTCATCGTCGGAAGTTCATGCGTTCGGTTGCCGTGGCTGCATTTAAAGGGCAGTTGGAAAAACCTCAAGTTGATGAAGTGTTGGCGGCACAGAACCTCGGCCCAACCGCTCGGACCGAAGAGTTACAAGGCGTGGAAATTCAGGCGCTTTGCGAAGCGTTTCGGCAGCAACTGATCAAAATTACCGGCGAGCAGCGGCCGGTGATGGCCAATCAAGGAAGTTAGTTTCACCTTTCGCTTTAGGCCTTTCGCCCTTCACCCGTTAGCTTCAAAGCAGTGGTTTTTACAGATACCGTTGGTTGCAACGCATTTAGGCGAAATGCTGCCAGCCAAAGCCGATAGAACAAACGGCGATCGATGTCGTCGGCCTTCATCCTCCAACCTTTACTCTTCTCGATGCAATGAACACAGAAGATCGATTGAAAAAACACTTAAGCAAAGACCCTCAGATTGCTGAGTCAGCGTACGTTGCCGCCCAGGCAACGGTGCTTGGCGATGTGCTGATAGGGGAACAAGCCAGCGTCTGGCCCGGTTGTGTCTTGCGCGGCGATATTAACTCAATCACGATCGGCGACCGTTCAAACGTACAAGATGGAACCATCGTTCATCTGGCCGACGACTATGGCGTCGTGATTGGTGACGACGTAACCATCGGCCATGCTGCCATCATCCACGCCTGTACCATCGAGGATGAATGCCTTATCGGTATGGGCGCGACAGTGATGGACGGTGCCGTGATTGGAAAACGCTCCATCGTTGGCGCTGGAGCGTTGGTTACTCAGGGAACCATTGTTCCGCCCGGATCGATGGTGCTGGGTTGTCCCGCAAAAATCAAGAAGACGCTTCCTGAAGAGCAACAAGCAGTCATAAAAGAGTGGGCGGCGAAATACGTCATCGTCGCGGCAGCGCATCAAGCCAAGTACCGCCGTTGATCGCGGAGCGCGCACAATGACTTTCGCAACAGCTCCTCCACCTCATCGACTCTCCTGATTATGGTCGAGAATTATTCATGGCAGATTTAAGGTATGCCAGCAGATCATAAACTTCTTTTTTCTCAAGTGTGTCCAGTAGTCCGCTGGGCATCATGGATACTTTCGAAGGCGCCATGTCCTCAATTTCGTCGACATTGATTTTCACGAATTTTCCCGGATCGTTCATGTCCACCTGCACCCAGTACTGGTCTCTTGAAAGATTGGCGACCCGGCCGGTGATCAGCCGCCCATCTTCCATCTGAAAGATGGTCGCTTCATACTGATCCGGAATCTCTTTGTTAGGATCAATAATTGCCGTCAATAAATCTTTGGTGCTGAAACGATGACCAGCCGCTGTCAGGTCGGGACCGACCACGCCACCTTCAAGTTGAATTCGGTGGCAGTTGTAGCAAGTCGTTGCAGAAAACAACTCTCTTCCGTGATTAAGGTCGGCACCCAAGAGTGAGCGCTCATCGAAAGGTAGAAAGTCATCGACTGTCCATTTTTTTACAAAAGGACGAACTTCTCCTGCCGGACCGTCACCCGCCTTGACCGACGCGCGGTTGAGGATCTCTGTTAATTCAGATTTTTGATCTTCAGAGAGTTTGCCGATTGCCGTCTTCTTGATGCTTGAAACGTAGCCTCCAAAAGAGTTGCCTCCTTTTGCAGCCGCAATCTTGGCAAACCATTCGAAGTAACGTTCTCGCAAGCCCTCCGTCCATCCCTCCTTGGCGTCAGCTAACGTCAACGCAAAGTCGATTTGATCCAATTTTCCGGGAGATGATTCCAGCAGATTCACAACTTTTTCAGTGGCCTGTGACTTGCCGGTGGCCACAAGTAATTTTGCGAGTTCGCGGTTGACTTGACGTAATCCTGATGGAAAAGCAGCCGCCAATTTGTCAACGGTTTCCATCATTTGCGTCGACGGTTCTCCAAGTCGACAGACGGCAAGGGCGAGCGCGCGGATGAAACAAAGCTTCTTGTCCAGATCGAGCCGTGCCCAGATGATTTTCGAGTTGGCGGAATCGAGCGTCTTTTTGGCAGCTTGTTTCCGATCGTCCGATTCTCCCGCAGAACGAATAAGGGCGATTGAACCTTCGATGATGCGTCTTGAATCCGTCTCCGTCTCAAGGCGACTGCCCCAAGAGTCTGACGGTTGATGTTCGAGGGCGATGCGCGCGGCGTAACGCACCATGCGGTCGCTGTGGCCAAGTGCGTCCCAGACAACATCAAGATCCACGGTGGCAGGATCTGCATGAAAACTCTCGAGCGTTCGTCGCAACTTTGCCTCGGGGGTTACTTCATACGAAGCAGTAACTCGCGTTGTTGGCCCGGCGCCAGTGTACCGAATGCGGTATATCGCCGATTGGGATTTTCGGCCGCCAATGAGAAAGTACATCGCTCCATCGGTCGGGTTCATAATCAGGTCCGTGACTGGAAGCGCGGGAGCTGTGCAGAACTGCTCGCGCGTGGCGCGGTAGGAAGCACCGTTTGGCTCCAAAGTTACCGCGTAGATAATGCCGTAGCTCCAGTCGCCCACAAAGAGGGCATTCTGGTATTTGGCGGGGAACGCGGCGCCATAACCAAAGGCAACTCCCGTCGGGCTACCGGGCCCAATGTTCTCAATCGGTCGAACGCTGTCCGGATAGTACTCTGGCCATTTTCCGGAACCGGAACGCCAGCCGAATTCTGCACCGCTGACTACATGGCAAATCCGAGTCGGGCGATACCATGGCAGACCTAAGTCCCATTCCATATCGGCGTCGTAGGTAAACAGGTCACCGCTTCGGTTAAAAGCAATGTCGTATTCATTTCTAAAGCCAGCGGCAATTAGTTCAAACGATTTTCCACCGGGATCCGTTTCGCAAATCCAACCTCCAGGAGCCATCCGACCAACCGCATGTCCACCCGGATCTGGCAAGCGCGTTACGATTTGATCTTCCTGCCAAGTCTTCGGCAGCCTTCTTGAGGCGACTTCGGGAACCTCAGTAGCATTGCCGGCACAAACGTACAGTGATTTTTTGTCAGGGCTGAGAATGACCGCGTGCGGTCCATGCTCAGATTTACCTTTGAAGTTACGTAGCAGTTCGACGTGGTCATATTGGTCGTCACCGTTTTTGTCGGTAACGCGGAAGAGCCCTGTGGTGGCTTGGTCCCAACTGCTACTGACGACGTAAAGTGCATCGAAGGCACACAGCAATCCCTGAGCCGTGCCGATCTCGACGGCGATGGGCTCAACCTTCGTTTCGACACCAGTAACTGTGACGCGGTAGAGCTTGCCGTATTGATCAGAAGCGATCAATCGCCCTTGCGGATCGTGTGTTAAACAGACCCACGAACCCTGTTCCGATGGAACTTCGTAGATCAACTCTCCCACGAAACCGTCGGGCAGCTTCAGTTCTGTGCCCTCACCGACTTGGGCGAAACCTGTTTGCGAAAACGCACTGGCTATGAGAATTGCGACGCATAGGAACTTGTGTAATCTGAATCCAACGCTCATGTAGAGACCTTGTGAATGGATCATTGGTGATTGCCTTTGCAACTGACAGAACTCCGGCATTTGCGTTCACCTTCTTTTATTGGGCTAACTGGCAGCGGTCAAAGAAGTGACCGCCGGTCTCGCAAACGCAGCAAAAACCACTTTTCGAAAAGCAGCTTCTTGCGGAGGTTGAATCTTCCGTTATTTGAAGTTCCACTGGCCGAAGCCGGGGAAGACGGATCGCAGAATTGATTTAACCAGCGGCTTCATCGGCATCTGCTTCAGCTTGTTGCGGATTACGTACCGCGTGCGCGCCATCTTCAGTTCGAGTGGATTGAAGTTCACTTGGCCATTGAGTACTTGGGTACTGCCGTTGCAGAACTTAAATTTCCAAGGGTCATCACCGTAGCCAAGGTCAAGCTTCTCAATTCCCTGCTCGCAGCACTCTTCTGCCACACGCATCATCATCTCGGTGCCGGGTGAATAACGCGCGTACTGGTGATCGAAGATCGGGAACCAGTAGTGAAGGATCTTATCTGTCAACATCCCAAAGTGAACGCAAATTAATTCGTCTCCAGCCCACATTGTCTGCAGGATACCTTGAAAGTTCGGATGCTTAACGCCCTGAAGTTCACGCAGCAAATCGACGGCCCATTTAACTGACAAAATATCAAACGTCTTGCTGCGTTGGTATTTTGCACGCTTGAGTTCAATCAGACGTTCGAGGATATCACCTTCGTCAGAATCAAACTCAAACCGAATTGGGCCAACCGCTTTTTCAAGGTTACGCGTCTTCTGGCCTTGGCGTTTGACGGTTGAACTGTGCTTACGAACCCATTTGCGATAACCTTCCCATCCAATCGACAGATCCAAATGGTGCGTGCGAATTTCACGAAATGTGTATGGTTGGTAAGCATCGGATGTTGGCGGCAACGCATGGAAAGCGAACGACTTGAGATCGCAGGCTAGGAACATTTGCTTAAAATGGGATTCAGTTTTGCTGGTACTGCCAATGATGCCGTGGTAATCGTTCAAGCGTCCACCGGCTGGCACGGCGCGACCGCGGCTGTTTAGCTGAAACGGAAGGAAGCCCACGATCTCTTCATCCTCGAGAAACATCATAACTTTGACATCGTCCCGAACCTTGGCAACCGCCTTGATAAAATTGATGTCGAAGTAGGGACTAGCAAGGTAGTCGCTGGTTAGACGCAGCGCATTCCAACGATCCGCCAGTTGACCGCACAATTCGTCAGCGGTAATCAGCTGAACGTCCATCACGCAATCTTCTAACTGCGACGCAGGCGGTTCTGAAGAGTGCGCGATATTCGCCGACGAGACCATTTGAGCTGACATGAGAACTGAGAACTTGGGATGCTTGAGAAGAGGTGGACGCCCGACATTATGAAAAGAGAAACGGTAAATGTGTCCGAATTTACTTGGAATCTGACTGATGTTCGCGAAATTTTAACAACCTGACTTTCGGAACGGTCGTGTCGAATATCACGAATGTGTTCCAATGCACGAGCGGCCACAAAACGTTGGCTAAGCTGCGTTTAAGCAGTTGTGACGTATAGGTTGTCCGTTCGGGGCCTTCAGTGGGGCCAAGTGCGTCATTGAGTTGTTTCTTCTCGCCCGCATTAGGTTGCGACTGGGCATTAAATCCTGTCAAAATTGAGCAGCCGGCAGTTCGTCGAACTCGCTGTAGCGCTCTGGAGCTTTATTGGAGAACCGCGTGAAGTTGCCTTCCCAATGAAGCTCGACGTCGCCCGTCGGGCCGTTTCTTTGCTTCTCGATAATGATCACAGCCTCGTTGGCCTTCTCAGCCTCCTCATCTGTTCCCTTCAAGTAGTAGGCTTCGCGATGGACGAACATAACCACATCAGCGTCTTGCTCGATCGCCCCCGATTCACGTAGGTGACTGAGCTTCGGTCGGTGGCTGCTGCCAGCGTTTTCCGTTTGACGGTTGAGCTGAGACAGGCAAAGCACGGGGACCTTTAATTCACGCGAGAGGCCCTTAAGGCGACGAGCCATTTTTGACACTTGTTCCTGGCGTGGGTCAGTCGCCAAATCAGGTTGAATCAACTGCAGATAGTCGATCACGATCAGTCCCAGCGACCCTTCCTTGCGGATGATGCGACGCGCTGCACCTGCGATCTCGGATACATTGCGTGTTGGCGAATCGTCAATAAACAGCGGGCAAGTGCTGAGTTCATTGGCCGTTTTCACCAGCCGTTGTTGATCTTCTTTTCCGAGCGTTCCGTTTCTCAGGCGATGGCCGTTGACCTTTGCACAACTGCACAACATCCGTTCGATCAATTCGATGGCACCCATTTCAAGGCTGACAAAGAGGCAAGGCTTACCCGATTTGATAACAACATTTTCGGCGATGTTCATTGCAAACGCCGTCTTCCCCATCGAAGGTCGAGCCGCCAAAATAATCAACTCGGAGGCATGAAGTCCGCCGGTCTTTTTGTCTAGATCCGTGAAGCCTGATTCCACGGTTCCCTCTTGTGGCTCGCCACTGAGCCTCGCCTCCATACGGTCCATGGCGCGGCTGAGGACTTCGTCCATCTGGTTTAGATTGCTGCTCTGGCGGGTTTCGCGAATGGCGAAAATCCGTTGTTC
>CALKXO010000137.1 GCA_938003615.1 uncultured Pirellulaceae bacterium
CGCCAACCCAACGGTTGGTTCAAAACTTCAAGGAATTTTTTTGTTATTAGACTCGTTTTTTAAAACCTCAGACAGGTTTAACGACAGACACTAACTAAGAGCCGTTGTGAAGGAATGCTGACCAAACTTGTTTTTCGCCGTCATCGGAACGAACACAAGCAAAATCATCACCGGCATGCACATCGCCATCTCGACAATGATTGATCCCGACTGGCCGCGCCGGCGGCAAGACAGCCTCATGCCAGCAAACCGATTGCTATTTGCCGGCAACCTACTTGCATCCGTTGGCGGCACTTTCCGTTGGAGTGTTTCATTCATTGAATGCCTTGTAATTAAATAGGATGCCTTGATTTTGGAGAGAGGGTCGGCGAGGCCAAAAGTATCCACAGATCTCTGACCGACACGTTACCCACAACGCGCTGTTAAATCGCCACCTGACATATTGATTTTGCGACAAAAAACTAACCATTTATCCCGTTCATGCAGGTTGGTCGTATTTCGCCACCTGTTTTTACCGCACCACCAACCAGATCTATGGGTTCCTATTCCACTCAGCTGGCCCAATCAGCTTTGCTCAACTCTTTGACGTCAGGCGCATAAATAATCGCGTTGGACGCTTCGACCCGCATTTTTCATTTAGGGTTAATCTTTAGCAAAACCTAGATTTTTCTCCTAGCGTCGGTTGTGGTTGTCTTAACGACGGGCCTGTTGCGGAAGAGAGATTAATTCAGACAAAACACCGCATCCGGTAAACCATAAGGTAAGTTTTCGTGATGGATTTCCTGAGCCATTTCTCATCTTCGCTATAGAAGCAAGATGTACAACTTCAAGTTACAGCCGAGCACTACCAAAATGACTACTGCAGAATCAGCCAGCGCCGAATACGACCAACTCAAACAACGGATCCACGGAAAGCTAATCGGCAAACTGGACCTGAGCAAGGTCGGTGATCTACAGGGCGACGTCTTCAAGCGAGAAATTCGCGGCGTTGTCGAAATGCTGTGTGACGGAGAGAGCAATTTGCTCAACCGATCAGAGCGTGATCGCTTGGTCGAAGAGATTCTCGACGAGACCTTCGGTCTTGGACCGCTAGAGTTACTTCTGAAGGATCCGACGATCAGTGATATTTTGATCAACGGACCCAAGAACATCTACTGCGAACGCGGTGGAAAGATGGAAAAGACCAACGTCGTTTTCCGTGACAACGCTCACCTGCTGCAGATCATTGACCGAATTGTTTCCAAGGTCGGTCGGCGCGTTGATGAGACCTGCCCGATGGTGGATGCTCGATTGGAAGACGGTTCTCGTGTAAACGCGATTATCCCCCCGCTGGCGCTTGATGGAGCGGCGATGTCAATTCGTCGTTTCGGTTCCAATCCACTGAAACTGGAAGACCTACTGAACTATAAAGCGTTCACTCCAGAAATGGTGATGTTGCTCGAAGGTGCGATGAAGGCGCGTTTGAACATCGTCATCTCAGGCGGTACCGGCTCAGGTAAGACCACACTGCTCAACACGCTTTCCAGCTTTATCAGCAACGAAGACCGCATCGTCACGATTGAAGACGCCGCGGAAATTCAACTTCAGCAGGACCACGTCGTCCGCCTCGAGACGCGCCCGCCAAACATTGAGGGCAAGGGAGCCGTGTCTGCGACAGATCTTGTGAAAAACTGTCTTCGTATGCGTCCTGAGCGAATCATCATTGGTGAGTGTCGTGGCCCAGAGACGCTGGACATGCTGCAGGCGATGAACACTGGTCACGAAGGATCTCTAACAACCACGCACGCGAACACGCCGCGTGACTGTATCGCCCGTATGGAAACGATGATCATGATGTCCGGCTTTGACTTGCCCGTCAAAGCGATGCGAACCCAGATCGCCAGTGCGGTCGATTTGGTTGTTCAGGCGAACCGCCTTCAAGGTGGTCCTCGTAAGATCACTCGAATCACAGAGATCTGCGGCATGGAGAACGAGACGATCGTCATGCAGGACATTTTCAAGTTCGAGAAACAGGGCGTCGATGAGAACGGCCGCGCTAAAGGGCGATTCATCTGTACTGGTGTTCGCCCAAAGTGCATGGAAAAACTAGAAGCGATGGGCATTAAGCTGCCCGCCAGTATTTTCCGCGAACGCGTCATGATGGAAGACTAAAGCTCTCACACAACACATAACGGATTTCCTTTGGAAAACATGGAATAGACTATGGATTCACTATTAATCATCGGTGCCATCACCGTCGGCTTGACTGGACTGTTGTTCGTCGGGGCGATGTTATTGGGCCTTGTCGGCGGCGAGAACGACCAAGTCGAAGATCGACTGGCGTCTCTGACCAGCAATCGAGGGCGCGGCAAAACCGCGGTTTCAACGGAACAGATTTCCTCGTTGCTTCGTGAAGAGGCCGGAGGTTTTCTCGACGAGAAGCTTAAAAAGCTAGAACTGGGGCCCTACGTGGCTCAATCTGGGGTTAACGTCACAGTGTCCACACTGCTGATGATGACCGCCGGGCTGTTCTGTTTAGGCTTTTTCGCGGTCGTCCTCTTCCTTCCTATCTCAATCGTCTCGATGATTGGTAGCGGAGCAGCACTGGGCTTGGGCGGATTTCTAGGGGTGCTACCTTTGGGATATGTTTGGTTCAAGCGCAGAAGTCGATTGGGAAAATTCGGCGCACAGCTGCCCCAAGCAATGGACTTAATGAGTCAGGCTTTGCGAGCCGGTCAAAGTTTACCTTCGGGTATTCAGTTGGTTGGAGAGCAGATGGAAGAACCGCTGGGGCCTGAATTCCACCGCGCCTTTGAGGAACAAAACCTTGGCGTGGCGTTGACTGAAACCATGAGCGACATGGCTGATCGAGTTCCCAACCTCGATCTTCGTTTTCTCGTAACGGCCATTATTCTCCAGCGACAAACGGGTGGAGACCTTGCCGAGATTCTGGACAAAATCGCCCACCTTTGCCGTGAGCGTTTCCAAATCAAGGGTCAGATCCAAGCGCTAACGGGTGAGGGTCGTATGTCAGGCTTGGTGCTGCTGGCACTACCTCCGGGACTGTTCCTCATGATGCTGAACGTCAACTACGACTACGTCATGCTTCTGTTCACCGACCCACTTGGTCAACAAATGGTCGCTGCAGGACTTGTCATGCAAGCATTTGGAGCTTGGTGGATCAACAAAATCATTACAATCAAGGTTTAGTCAGATGAGCACATTTATAATTTTTGGCGCTTCATGGACCGTCATTGGAATTGCCGGAGCGGCATTTGTAGGAATCATGGCAGTTGGCTGGTTGATTGCAGATTTGCTTTCTGGCGGATCAACCCGTTCCGAAAGCAGGCTAGACCAGCTGCGAGGTGACTCTAGCAAAGTAGCCGCCTCCGGTACGTCCGCCAAAGACAGGATGGCAAAGTTGCTGGAAAGTGCTAGTCCAGCGATGTCTGAGGCAATGAAGCCCAAGAACCAGAAGGACGTCGACAAGCTAAAAAACAAGCTCAACTCGGCCAACCTTCGTTCGGACCAAGCCGTGCCGATGTTTTACTCTGCGAAAGCGATTTTCGGCTGTATCGGACTGTTCTTCAGTGGTGCCGGAACGCTGATGTACGGATTTGACGTGACGACTCTTGTCTTCGCGGCTGGTGTCGGATTCGTCTTTTATCTGATTCCGGATTTGTACGTTGGCCTGAAAGCATCAAAACGCAAAGAGAGCATCTTTCTCGGGCTACCAGACGCGCTTGACCTTATGGTGGTATGTGTCGAGGCGGGACTTGGCCTCGACCAAGCGATGCGTCGTGTCTCGGAGGAGATGAAAAAATCTCACAAAACGATCGCGGATGAGTTTGAACTGTGCAACACACAGCTGCAAATGGGTTCGACTAGAGAGTTGGTTCTGACAGATCTTGGTGCTCGCAATGGCGTCGACGATCTGAAAACACTATCCTCTGTGATTATCCAAGTTGACAAATTCGGAACCAGTGTCGGTAAGGCGTTGCGAACCCAGAGTGAATCAATGCGAGTCCGACGGCGTCAGATCGCCGAAGAAAAAGCGGCCAAGACAGCCGTACAGTTGATCTTCCCTTTGGTGCTGTTCATTTTCCCAGGGATTTTCATTGTTCTGGTCGGCCCTGCCGCGATTAAAGTTGTCAATGACTTCCTCACCATCTAGCCCAACCGGCGGCTAGGCAGAGACGCAAAAGAGGAGACACAAAAGAGGATACCCATTGAACAAGCCGATAGTGACACAGTGGCCGGAAAGGGGAGACGGGGACAGACGGAACCGGAGCGGCTGTCACGCGGCCCTCGATGATCGGTCAATGTCATCCGAGACCGGCAGATCTTGCTGCTGAGGCATTTTCAACGTCTCAGGCGTGAGAACGTCTAGGTCAGGAGCCACAGTTGACTCTCCGGCTTCTTTGTCCTCATGCCGTGACGCATTGAGTAATTCGATGGCTTCGAGAATCTCGGCCTCAAGCTTGTTCAATTCGCCTATGACGACGTCCTGCCGAGCAATCAGCTCGTCGACGACATCTTTGTCACTTGATTTTGCTCGTTGAGGCACTAGCCGATTCCAATAGAAGTGTTTGGGATCGCTATCGGGCGAAATACCCCAACGCATCCATTGAAACCGACGGACCAACAGTTGCGAAAACTGGGCAATCTGTCCGGTTTCTCTTCGCTTGGTTTCCCTTCGCTCGGTTTCACTTTGCTCGGTTTCCCTTCGCCTTGGGCCGGTTTGGCAAACACCCACCATTTTGGCGGCTGGGTGGGGAAAATCTTCGATTCTGCTGGTTCACTATGGACAAAACCCAACTTTCCCGACTAAAATCCCGGATTAAATCCAAAACACACAATTTCACCGCCTCGGCATCCGTCATTGGTTCGATGACAATCTTGGTAGGTGCAGGCTTGTTTCGTCCCACTGTTTAAAAGAAAGGGCAGACAATGTTTATTTCAACTCACATGGAGAAAAAATGGTAAAGCTGTTGGTACGCGAGAAGGAATCCATTCAGGAGGCAGTCCGAAGATTTCGCAAATTGGTCGAACGAAGTGGCATCAAAAAGGAAATGCGACGTCGCGAGTACTACGAAAAGCCATCTGAAACCAACCGCCGCGCCCGCTTGCGAGCCGAAAGGCGTTCAAAGCGTAACCGCATGCTGGCCAACCGCCGCTAGGAATCGATGCTCAGAATCGCCCTTTGGTTTTACAGGGTATATTGTACAGAGTTATTCCCAGAACAGAGTTATTCCCAGAACTCTCCCACGCGATGTTCGCGGCAGGGTTCAGCAGAGAAGGGTTCAGCAGAAGACAAACAAAAACGGGCACCTGATTTGATCAGGTGCCCGTTTTTATTATTTATCGTCGATGCTTCGACTAAATCTGTGGCTGACGGTTCTGAATAATCAGAGGGCGTCGCTTAAAGTTAGGCTGCCGAGGTTTTGATTGAGATGACTCGTTCTGCGTATCAGTGCTGTTATGCGTCTGGGGTGCATTCGCCGGACCGCTATTCTTGACCGTGTCCTTCTCGGCCTTCTGTGCTGTACGAAACACCGATCGCTCGAAGTGAGAGTAAAGTGCCGCACATTGACTCTCGGTCAACAGACCGCATTCCACAACCAAGTGTTTGATCGAAACGCCGGTGCTCTCTTGAGCCTTAAGAAGCACTTCCGCTTCAGCAACTGTAAGATAGTTCATCTCAATCGCTAGATGATGGAAGGCTTTCGAGCTCGATTCCTGACTATCAAGAATGTTGGCCACCTGACGAATCGTTAGAAGATTTCGCTGCAATGAGATTTTTGCAAGTGTTCGCACAGATTCCTGTTGGATTTTAATCAAACCGCAAAACTGTTCTGGTGACACGATCCTTTGTTCAACCAGATAGATTCCAAATTTCAGACTCATCGTCAGTTTCCTTGACCGTATTGGGGAAAACGTTGTGAAGATGTTGAAAATAACATCGTCTTCGCCGGTATTCGCTGTTAGAGAAGAAACCGACCGTTCCTCTGTCATCGACGATCAACGCTGCATCAATGAAGCCCCGATATCTAACCGTTGTTACAGCGAATTCGTGCAGATCCGTTCTATCCGGAACATTGAAACCCCAAATAGCGCCGACGCCCAGCGGATCGCCGGAGGCAGTTCCGCAACCTGTTGCCAAAAAACGACGGGCAAAAAAACATCACGCAGAACGACGCCTCGTTTCTTGCTGGCCAACACAACGCCTGTAGCGATTCTGCGGGCTCAATCAGCCTTCTGTGACAATTGTATCGAATGTACTCATAGAAAAATGAATTGGCAAAGGAATTGCTTTCAGAAGGCAAAAGTTGTCGTCCCTTCGGACAAACGTAACCTACTTTTTGGAAAATGCTTTGAAACAACTCCATGTTTTAGAGCGCTCCAATCAAAGAAGTTCCACAATTCCAGAGGATAACGATGAATCGCCAGAGAAAGAAAAAGTACGTAGACACACATGTCCAAGGAGCTCTGCTCCGTCGCATTATAATGCACTGGGTTGTGTTCTTCTGCGTGGCAGCAATGACATTAGTACTAATGATGGCCCTAGTTGGTGACCCATCAATGACAATGCTAGAGAGAATTTCCAGCCAAACTGGACAACTCTTTTTATTGTCAATAGTAATATTGGCTCTGCTTCCTGTTTTCATGCTCGACACAACGCGATTCAGCAACCGCTTCGTTGGTCCTATTGGACGCCTTCGCAGGCATCTGCGAGAGCTAGGGACTGAACGAGAAACCGATACTTGCGTCTTTCGCGGAAGTGATTACTGGTCAGAAATGGCTGAAGAATTCAACACCGTGGCAGACCTTGTGAAAAATCAACAACGTGAAATTGCTCGCCTCAAAAACCAACTTACCCAATCTGGAATTACCTCGCGAGGCTAATTCTCAAGCTTGGATGTGTTTGAAGTAAACTTACCCAGAATTGATAGATCATGATATTGAAGTCCCGAAAGCTGAAACGACTCAAACGAGTTCGAAAATCGTCCCTGCAAT
>CALKXO010000138.1 GCA_938003615.1 uncultured Pirellulaceae bacterium
AGCGCAGGTATGATGACAGCCACCGAACCATAGGTGCCAGACGAGGTGTTTACCTGATTTTGCTCCGACGCAGTGTTTCCCTGACTTGGCGAGGAGGACGCAGTTGGTTTAGAGTTTAATAGAAAGTCGGATTCAGTGGTGGAACTCATACTATTTTGAATTAGAACCAAAGTTGTCAGTTGCTATCGGCTCATCAGTGGATAGGGGAAACTGCCCCCTTCCATTGGAGTGGTAAGGAGAGACGACCGTTTTGGGGGAGTATGTTTGACTCCCACGCATTGTCTGTGGTGCTGGCACGTAAGGATCCCGTGACCACACCGATTTACCCGCAGAACAACCACTGAAGACAAACAAGCCAACCCCCAATCCAAATAGTAAAACAGTTTTCATCTATCATTCCTTTGACGCTCAGAAATCCCTTATCCCTATTGCACCACTTGTTGGTGTTAAGGGCAAGATCAACCGAAAAAACCAAGCATTGAGTAAAACGCACTTCACAATTTTGCTAAAATTGTACGAGGATTCGCAAATGAAGGCCGCATTTACGATTCTGTGCTTCCACACCATAATAGCACTTCATATCCTCCGTTTTTAAGCGATCAAACGAGTCGACTCCTTACCTCCAAGCATTTAACCGAACGCCATGTCTACCAAACTTAATCCTGAGCCTTCTGTCCACGAACGATACTCCGCCGCCTCCCAAGAACGCGAGCCAGCATTGTGTTGTCCGGTGGTCTACGATCAAAAATATCTGGAAGTCATTCCCAAAGAGATCATCGAACGCGATTACGGTTGTGGCGATCCGTCTCCGTATGTCAATCCGGGCGATACAGTCGTCGATCTCGGATCTGGCGGTGGGAAACTCTGTTACATCATTTCGCAACAGGTTGGCCCAGAGGGGCGCGTGATCGGCGTCGATGTCAATCAAGATATGCTTGGGCTGGCAAAGCAGTACCAAAACGAGGTGGCTGAAAAAATCGGTTACAACAACGTCGAATTCCGCTACGGTAAGATTCAGGATCTGGCGCTGGACCTTGACCAATTGGGAGAGGCCATCGAATCAAGCTCAGCCACAGGAAAAGAACTGGCACTGGAGATGATCGACCTTCCAGAGCGTTTGCGAACCGAGTCACCGATGATCTCTGAGAATTCGGTTGACTGCGTCGTTTCCAACTGTGTTCTGAATTTGGTCGCCCCAGCAGACCGTCGGCAGTTGTTTGCGGAGATCTTTCGTGTCCTCAAGCCGGGTGGCAAAGCGGCCATCAGCGACATTGTCTCCGATGAAGACGTGCCAGCGGACCTACAAGCCGATGGCGAGTTGTGGTCGGGTTGCATCTCTGGTGCATGGAGAGAGGATCTTTTCGTCGATGAATTCAGCGACGCCGGCTTCGAAGGCATCGTGATCGACAAACGCCAAGAAGAAGCTTGGCAAACGGTCAAAGGCATTGAGTTCCGCAGCGTCACGTTGCTGGCCTACAAGCCTTCTCAAGATCCATGTTTGGAATGCAATCAAGCGGTAGTCTACAAAGGTCCCTTTGAAACCGTCTCCGACGATGCAGGCCACATTTATCCCCGTGGAGTGCGCATGGCAGTTTGCGACCGAACTTACCGGACCCTAATGCAGGCTCCTTATGAGGGCCAGTTTATTGCAATTGATCCCATCAACGCGATCGCCGCCGACAAAGCCCAGCCTTTTGACTGCGACGTAAACCGAATTCGCGACGCCAAAGAAACCAAGGGCCAACAGTACAACTTGACCATTCAATCGCCCGATGGCGAGTGCTGCGGCGACAGTGACAGCGGTGGCTGCTGCTAACACGGCTCTTTATAGCACTGCCCGATAGAGCGGCAAAAAACAGAACCCCCAACCATCACGAAAGCGTTCCCTTGAGTCTACCCGTCCTTTCCCTCAAACGCCGTGGCGCTGAATTGGCCAATGCGAAAGCACAGGTCAAAATCCTTGAGCAACCGTCCGATCTGCCTACCTTCGAGGCAGCTTTGGCTACGCACGCGCTCCCGTCTTTGATTGCTGACGGCATTGAGATCCTGCAAGTTAACGTTGGCAAGTTATGCAATATGACTTGTGCCCATTGTCATGTTGACGCCGGCCCAGATCGCAAAGAAGAAAACATGGCCCGCGAAACGATCGACCTGTGCTTGGACGCGATCAAAGCTTCAGGAATAAAGACCGTCGATCTTACCGGCGGCGCCCCCGAGATGAACGCCCACTTTCGCTATTTCGTCACCGAAGCCAAGAAGTTGGGCTGTCATATCATCGACCGCTGCAATTTGACGATTCTGTTGGCTAACGGATTCACCGACATTCCAGAATTCCTCGCCGAAAATCAAGTTGAAATCGTCGCGTCACTGCCGTGCTACTTGGAAGAAAACGCCGACGCTCAACGCGGCGATGGTTCGTTTCAAAAGTCCGTCAAAGCCCTCAAGCGACTCAACGATGTGGGGTACGGAAAATCCGATCCAAATTTAATTTTGACGCTGGTCTACAATCCAGTCGGCGCCAGTTTGCCACCAGATCAATCGGCCCTTGAAAAAGACTATCGCGAACAATTGCTGGAAAGATACGGCATCCATTTCAATCGCCTGTTTACGATCACCAACATGCCAATCAGCCGATATTTGGATTACCTGCGTGAGCAAGGCGAGTACGAGACGTACATGCAAAAATTGGTCGACGCGTTTAATCCGGCAGCCGCCAAAGGCGTGATGTGCCGCAAAATGCTCTCGGTTGGTTGGGACGGGCGATTGTTCGATTGCGACTTCAATCAGATGTTGGAGCTGCCGACTTTCACCGGCCAGCCTCGTCACATCAAAGACTTTGTCGCCGATTCGTTGAACGCGCGTCCGATCGTCACAGGCCGTCATTGCTTCGGCTGTACCGCGGCCGCAGGATCGGGATGTTTGGGCGCAATTGAATCGTAGGTTCGGTTTCCAACCGAATACCCGCCCTTGATTCGATTAAAAATCGAACCTACACGACTGGATCAACCTTAGCGGTTTCAGCCAATTCAGCGATCGCGTCTCGGCAAACCGATGCGACGCCCGCGGCGCCCAACTTCAAATCAGCCAAGACCTCGTGGCGTTCGGCGTGCTGAACAAACTCATCAGGAACGCCGATGCGATGCACATTGGCGGTGCTCAAGCGTTGATTGTTGGCCTCTTCTAAAAAGGCGCTTCCAAATCCGCCCATCAACATCGCTTCTTCAACCGTCACGACGAAGTCGAATTCGGTCAAACAGCGCTTCACCATTTCAGTGTCAATCGGTTTAACGAAACGGGCGTTGATGACACTGACGTTGATGCCCTCGGTCGCCAATTGAGATGCCGCGTCCATGCAATCTTTCAGCGGTGTACCGATACAGACGATCACTCCGTCAGATCCCTCGCGCACAATCTCGGATTTCCCAAGCTCGATCGGTTGTAGAGCGCGGCTGATTTCTTCGGCAGCAAGCTTTGGATATCGAATGGAACAGGCGACGTCATGTGACAAACTGAAATCCAACATCGCTCCAAGATCATTAGCGTCTCCCGGAGCCATTACGACCATATTGGGAAAGGCACGCAAGTAGCTGTAGTCGAAAGTACCATGGTGCGTCGGCCCATCCGTTGCCGTCAAACCTCCGCGGTCTAGCATAAACGTGACCGGCAGCCCTTGAAGGCAAACCTCTTGGAAAATCTGGTCGTAACTGCGCTGCAGGAATGTACTGTAGATATCAACGATTGGACGCAGCCCAACCTTTGCTTGCCCGCCTGCAAAAGCGACAGCATGAGATTCACAAATTCCGACATCGAAGAATCGTTCGGGAAACTCTTCACGCACCGGTTCGAGCTTATTGCCCTGACACATCGCTGCAGTAATGACGGTGACTTTGTCGTTGTGCCGCATCTGGTCGGCGATGGCGTCGCGCGCGTAGTTCGTATAGGCCTTGGAAGTCGATCCGCCGTTAACTACCGCAGTTCCCTCTTCGGACGTACTGAATGTCGGCGGAGTATGGAAGAAGACGGGATCTTCGGCGGCCGGTTGGAAACCATGTCCTTTCTTCGTGATCACGTGTAACAGGACTGGCCCGTCGACTTCGCGCACCATCTTCAGGTACTTCTTCATCACGCCAATATCGTGGCCGTCGATCGGACCAAAGTACTTAAACCCAAAGTCTTCAAACATCATGCCGCCGTGCAGACCGGCTTTCACGCCCTCTTTGATCTGGAACAACAGCCGCTCGGTCGGATCTCCTAATACTGGAACCTTATTGAGCATACTTACGACTTCGCTCTTCATGCCTGAATAGACGCGGTTGGTGCGCAGTTTATCGAGGTAACTACCGACGCCGCCCACACGCGGGCAAATCGACATTTCATTATCGTTTAACACGACCAGCATCTTGCTTTTCAGTTCGCTGGCGTTGTTGATGGCTTCATAGACAATTCCCGATGGAAACGCGCCGTCTCCAATAACGGCAACCGTGTAATTGTCTCGGCCCATCAAATTGTCGCCGCTTCGCAAGCCGACGGCGGTCGAGACACTGCTGCCGGCGTGCCCGGTCATGAATAGATCGTAATCCGATTCGGCAGGGTTGGGATATCCCATCAGGCCACCGCGCGTTCGAATCGTTTGAAATTCGTCATAGCGACCCGTGATAAGTTTTTGGGGATAGATCTGATGTCCCGTGTCCCAAATCAATCGGTCTTGCAAAAAGTCGTAGGTGCTGTGCAGCGCCAGCGTCAGTTCAACCACGCCCAAATTGGATGCGAAATGTGCGGCCCGCCTGCGCAAGAGATTGCACAGCGTTTCACGAATTTCGTCAGCGACTTGCTCCAGCTGCTTAAGCGGCATGGGGTGCAGGTCGAGTGCATTTTTGATGGTTGGCAGAATTTTAGTCATCATCGGTTCCTTAGTTCATTGAGATTTTCTAGACAACAACTTCACTGCGTCCGGTCAATCACAAAGCGTGCGAGGAGTTCCAGCGGTCGTGCACTTTCGCCAAATGGCTTGAGGGCATCGACTGCCGCCTGAGCAACTTCGCGAGCCCTAAGTTCACTTTTTTCTTCCCCTAGAACTGCGGGGTAGGTCAATTTTCCCAGTTCGGCGTCTTTCCCTGCCCGCTTCCCCATTTTGGCTTGGGAACCTCGTAAATCCAACAGATCATCGACGATTTGAAACGCCAAACCCAAATGTTTACCGTATTGGGTAACGCTTTTGAGCTTTTCCGGACTTGCTCCGGCAATCATTGCCCCCATTTCCAGCGAAACGGCGATCAAGGCCCCTGTCTTGCGGCGGTGGATGCGTTCTAGCGATTCGAGGTCCGCTGCTGAGAACTGGAACCCCAAATCGTCTGCTTGCCCACCAACCAGCTGCGACGGACCAGACGCTCGCGCTAACGCCGTCACACATCGAGCGGCAAGATCGCCGGGGCGAATATCACGGCCCAAAATTTCAAAAGCTAGCGGTATCAGGGCGTCACCAGCGAGAATCGCGGTCGCTTCATCGAACTGGATGTGACAGGTCGGGCGGCCACGGCGAAAGTCGTCGTTGTCCATCGCCGGAAGATCGTCGTGAATCAATGAGTAGTTGTGGATCATCTCAACCGCACATGCCGCTGGCATCGCGCGTTCAAGATCACCGCCGCACATCTCCGTCGCCGTCAGCAGCAGCAACGGCCGAAAACGCTTGCCAGGCGCCAACAGGCAATAGCGCATCGCTTCCGCCAAATGACGAGGACAATCATCGTCGAACTGCGTGTACTCCGACAACGCATCGTCAATCTGAGTTCGCCATGCTTCGATTTCTGGGGGAAACAGTGTCGACGTTGCCATGTTGGTTCAGCGCAGTGATGGACGGATAATGCGTGACGAAGGAAGACTGAACTTCCAGTAAATAAACCGGACAGCCATTTGAAAAGCAACGTTGTTACCTGCGTCAATCTGTCATCCAAGTCGTGGGTATTTTAGAACAAGCCACCCGAATCGTCTACGTCGTCTGAGTCGTCTGAGTCTTCCAGCTGGCTACGAAGCTCATCTTCGTCTTCCAGATCGTCTTCCAGATCGTCGTCCGATTCCGACGATGTGGGTTTGGGGGACCTTGACCGGCGAGTGCTGGAGGTGATTTGATCAGAAGCAGTCCCATCAAAGGGCTTGGTGACGATTCGGCCGTTTTCGTCAATCGACACAAGTTGTTCGATTTTTTGACGAGCCAACTCCAATGCTCCATGACAGTGCCCCAAATACTTGATGCCAGCCTCGTATTGTGCGAGCGACTGCTCCAGCGTTAATTCCTCTGATTCCAGCGCCCCAAGTGCTTCTTTGAGATGCTGCAGCGACGTCTCGAAGTCGGGCCGAGCTTGTTTTCTCTTGGAGGCTTTTTTGGCCATGGGAAGGCTGGTGTGAAGTTTTCTGGGTGAAGTTTTGGGGTGAGGCTGTTCAGCCAACACCTGTGGGGATACATCTTACACTACCCACGCATACTTTTGCATTCCCGACAGGCGAGAAGCCCTGCCATATAGAAATTTCTAAACTGTCCGATTTCCGATTTCCGATTCCCGATTCCCGATTCCCGATTCCCGATT
>CALKXO010000139.1 GCA_938003615.1 uncultured Pirellulaceae bacterium
CGGCTATAGTCCTATGCGGAATCAATTGAATTGCCGCTTTCTCCGCGAAAAAGTTTTGACAACCCAAATAGCGTAACCCAAGGCCTAACGCGCTCGCGCGAACGAAGCGGAACACGAAAAGCAATTTGTTTAAGTTCAACACACTTGATTGACGGTCAATCAGGTTTGTCATTCTGTTTTGGTGCAGCATGAACCGGAATGTGGGAGTTCGATTTGTCAATTTGACAAACAGCTGAACCTCAAGCTTCATAACGCGCTAACGTACTCAGGTTTTTAGCAATGAGTCAGGCTAAGCCATTTGGGGATGGCCTAGGGTTGTTAAAATTGATACTGTTTTCACTTGAAATTAAGTTAGCGTATTTGTTTGAGGGACTCAGACGGTCGGCGGTGTGTTTTGTTTGATGTTCATGCGAATCAAACAAAACACTTGGGGGGGAAAAATCGGAAAAGAACTCTTTGACCGCCAACCGTGTCGCTGACGAGATGTGCTTTGGATTCTCGGGACTTGCGACCGGTCGATTTCGGGGGCGTCTTCTTGGCCGAGTCTGGATTGCCAAACTCGTTGCGGTAGCGATAGATCCGATAAACTACCAGCACGGCCCGACCGTATTCCAATCGCCAAGCAACACGATCATGAGAAAGCTGGCACTCAGCCAGCGGGATAAACGGTTTCGGTACGAACGGCCAGCTTAACTTTGTCCGCTGTCGTCATGCGCGCGTTCTTCTTGTTCTTGCGCTTTGCTTTCTTCTTTTTCTTATTGGCAGCAGCCAGTTTCAATCGCTCTTTACGTCTGGCTACACTGGCTACAGCTGCCAAGGACGAAAGGCACCCGAACTTCTAACAAGAAAAAGGTGTCAAGTACATCCCAAGTACCTATTGGGAGCAACTCCTTCAATGTGTCGCCCTCCGGGCTGGCGCATCAACACAGTCAAAGTCCGGTGGCTCACGTCACCGGCAACCGCCATCACTGATCCGTTGCGTGATCTCGTCAAGTTCACGTCTGATCAAGTCAAGACAACATGTCTTCTTTGGTAGGTCCGTCTCGCAGTGCCCCTTCCACTTGATGTAGGGAGACTGGCGTTTGCACTCTTCACTGTCGCAGTTGTAGAAGAATCCATAGTGCTTGGTCTGGACCTGAGTGGCGTTGGAACGCGTCCAAGGATCGGAGGGAGCGTAATTGTATGAGGGCTCAAACTGGCGAGTCTTGAGCGCGGGAATCAGCTGGGCTGAGGCGTGATCGCCCCCGTAACAAAACGTCGCAACGCCGACGGCGAGCATCAGAATTTTGGTCGTGGGGAATAAGCGAATCATATCCAGAACTCACACAAGAAATCAGTCGGTGCGCGTCGGGCCAAAATCACCCGTTTCTCAAGGGATACTCGGCCCTTCTAACCGGTTTGTCCATCATCTTGATCAGACTCGACAACCACAACACAACGATTTAGGCTTATGCAGATTCCGCAGGGCGGATTTTCGTTACGCCTTAACATAACCGGTCAAAACGCCGTTATTTCAGTGGCATCACGGCGTCTTACTGCGGTTAATATCAGCGAGTTGATCCGACAATATTTTGCGGGGTAAACTTCGTCAAAATGAGGATCGAACTTGGGGAGGGTGGGTCGCTCGAGTTTCGCGACAGCGGAAATCAGCCCCACCACCGCACTCTGTTTCCTACAATTGGTGGGTCGGCGCAATTACGCTGGGCGTTTCATTGGCTTGACGCCACCCTACTTCAGATCACTTTCGTCAGACGCACCACCAGTCAATCATAACTCGGTGTGCCAAGTTTGGAACAGAAACGCCGCTGGGATTTTGCACCACAACTCCAATCTTTTAACACCCCAGGCTTACTCCAAGCGGAAAACGGACTAGAATTCGGACTGAAATTTGGGCGTCAGTTCTCAAATGAGATCAGCAACATTTTAAAATAATTCCAATACACTCATCTCAATCCATGAATCCAATCCGCGTCGGCGCCGTCTCCTATCTGAACACCAAACCCTTGGTGTACGGGCTGGAGGAACACGCCGACGAAATTGATCTCTGCTTTGATCTCCCCAGCCGACTTGCCGACAGACTCAACTCGGGAGATCTGGACATAGCATTGATCCCTTCCATTGAAGCCGTCGCCAACCCTGACTACACCATTCTCTCAGACGCGTGTATTGGCTGCCGCGGCGCGGTCTGGAGCGTCAAATTGCTCAGCCGTGTTCCTGCCAGAGAGATAAAAACCCTGTCCTTGGACGAAGGCAGTCGAACCAGCAGGATTCTTTGCCGCATCATTCTGTCGCAACAGTTTGGCGTCACTCCAGAATTAACTCAATTGAGCATGGCCGATTCGTGGCATGATGTTGCAACGGATGCCGTAGTGATCATTGGCGACCGCGCGATGACGATCGATCCTCCCGAGTTTCCTTTTGTCTGGGATCTGGGAGAAGCATGGAACAACTGGACTCAATTGCCATTTGTGTTTGCACTCTGGGCCGCGCGTTCGGACAACGATCTGCGACAACACTTCGACCGGTTGGGCTGGATCCTGTCCCGCGCGCGTGATCGCGGCATAAAAAACATCAAAGAAATCGCGAAAGCCAGCGCGACACACTACGGTCTGACCGAATCTGTCTGCCGTAACTATCTATCAGACAACTTAAACTTTCAGCTGGGCGACGCTGAGAAACAGGGATTGGCAGCGTACTTTCGTTACGCGGCCGACCTGAATGTAATCGCCCCTAACCTCCAACTTCAATTCCATGATTGCCAAACAGCCTGATCTCCAAACTGTTCTCAATAAAGCCGTTGCTGGCGAACGTATTTCGTCCGCAGAAGCCTTGACGTTGTTGAAATCAGACAACCTGACCGCATTGGGCGCTGCGGCCAATGCGGTAACGCGCCGCAAGCATCCAGAATCGTACCGCACTTATAACATCGACCGGAACATCAACTACACAAATGTTTGTACGGCGGTCTGTGATTTTTGTGCGTTCTACCGTGGCCCGAAAAGCGATGAGGGCTACGTGCTGGAACGTGAAGAACTGATGCAGAAGATCGAAGAGACCGTCAAGCTTGGCGGCGAGCAAATTCTGCTGCAGGGCGGACTGCACCCGAAATACAAACTGGATTGGTACGAGGAGATGCTGCGTGAAATCAAGCAACGTTTTCCGACGGTCAATGTCCATGGCTTCAGTCCTCCCGAGATCCACCACTTCACAAAGTTGAACAACCTATCGTTGGAAGAGGTTCTTTCGCGATTAAAAGACGCCGGGCTTGGGAGCCTTCCTGGTGGCGGTGCAGAGATCTTGAACGATCGCGTGCGTGGAGAGATCACGCGTGGAAAAGTGATGACTGAAGATTGGTTAAATGTGATGCGTGTCTGGCATCAGCTTGGCGGCCGCAGTAGTGCCACAATGATGTTTGGTCATGTGGAAACGTTGGAGGAGCGAGTCGAACATCTGCAACGTCTGCGTGATCTTCAAGACGAAACGGGTGGTTTCACTGCGTTTATTTGCTGGACGTTCCAACCGGACAACACGGAAATGTCAGACGTTCAACCGCTGGGCGCATTTGAGTACTTACGTATGCAAGCGGTCGCTCGGTTGTTCTTGGACAACTTTGACAACATCCAATCATCTTGGGTGACTCAGGGGTTGAAGATTGGACAACTGGCGTTGACCTATGGCGCCAATGATATGGGCAGTTTGATGATTGAAGAGAACGTTGTCGCTGAAGCGGGCACCGTTCATTACTTGACACTTGACCAGATCCGCGACTGCATTTCGGAATTGGGATTTGAGCCTCAGCAGCGCAACGTTCACTACGAATTGATCGACGCAGACCATCAAGCCAAATCGATCGAAGCCAATCGGACGTGGGTAGAAGAGCAAAAGCAGGCCGCTGCGGCCGGCGTTTATCAACTTTCCTAATTGAGCATGTTTAGGGTTCGTTCGCACTGTGGCCATTGATTGCTGCAACGATCTGTTTGATCGGGCGGAGACACTTCGTTGCAGGTAGCTTGGTGGTATCTCACGCCAAAGTCGGCTACATTTTTGTTTAGCCGAACAGGTTTAGATTCCTAAATCTTGTACGATCTACTCAAACATTCTCATCGGAAAATACAATGAACATTGGCGGGATTATTGGCGGAACGATTGCTGCAATGATCGGCGCGGCAGCTTGGGCGGCCATCGCTTATTTTGGCAAAGTTGAAATCGGTTATCTCGCGTGGGGCATCGGTTTACTTGTTGGCTTAGGTGTATCGGCCGGATCTCGCACAGGAGGGATTGGCGCGGCCGCTGTCGCAATTGTCTTGACTATCCTGTCGCTGCTGGGTGGCAAGTACGCTGCCGTGACCCTCGCGGTGCACGACATCGATGCGATGCTGCCGGCATTTGAGATGGACGATGAGGGTGTCAAAATGCGACTGGCCAACCTCTCTGTCATGGACTCCGGCAAAGAACCTTCGGAACTAGAGTTCCGCAATGGCGCTGACTACGAGTCCGCCGAATCGCTCGATGACTATCCTGCCAAGTTGGCCCGCCAGATTCATCGTGAATACGACAGCATGTCAGAAGATGAGATCGAGGCGGTCAAGCAAGAAGCGGAATCCGAATACAATGAGTTTGTTGCCGCTTTCGAGTCGGCGATTACCCAACAAGGATTCATGGACTCCTTCAGCGGGTTCGACATTATCTTCTTTCTGCTTGGTGTATTTACCGCTGGGAAAGTCGCGTTGAGCGATGTAATTGACGAAGGCCAATGAGGAAGATGAAAATTCTGCGACGTCTGAGATTCCACGCCTTCTGGAATTGGCGCCTCGTGAATTTCTAAGCTTACTGAAATTCGACACCTACTGAAATTCGACATCTACTGAGAAGTCTCGAACTGAGTCAAAGCTCAGGCCCTCCCGACAATCGGGAGGGCAGGGCAAAGACAAAATTACTCGTCCGCAGCGCGGCACCAAGATTCCATGCAAGAATCGAAATCGCAGATCTCGTCATCTGAGAAATACAAAGCGATCTCGCGCGCGGACGCCTCGGCTCCGTCGGAGGCATGCACCAGATTCATTTGGCGGCTACTGCTGTAGTCACCGCGGATGGTTCCCGGTGCCGCATTTAGACCATTGGTGGCCCCCAGCATTTCACGGATCACTCGGATCACGTCCAGTCCCTGCGCCACAATGGCCACCACGGGAGCAGCCGTGATGAACTCTTCCAACCCCGGGTAAAACGGCTTTTCAACGTGCTCAGCGTAGTGCTGTTTGGCCAGATCGGGCGTGACCCGTATCAGCTTCATGCCGACGATTTCGATCGCTTTATCTTCAAAACGAGAGATAATTTTGCCCATCAGGCGGCGCTGAACGCAGTCGGGCTTCAGTAGTACAAGAGAACGTTCCATCAAATCAAATCCAGAGAAAGTAAAAGGGAGTGTCTAATTGAAATTTCGCAGTAGTTTAACAAAGGAATCCCCCTTCCGAAAACAGGGGCTTTAAGTGAAAATGTTGACGAATCTGGGCTCGCCCCAAGTTCCAGCAATTTGTATCGTCTCCAATATCGTTAAAATTGGCGGCGTTGCCCTTTAGGCAACCAGTTCCATAGCAACTTCCTAAACAACGGCCCGCTGATAAATTTAGTAGAGAAATTACCAATCTCAGCACAACCGTTTCTCGCGTTCTGCTTTAGCAGCGCCTAATTGTTGTCTCGATGATCTTGACCGTTTCTCGGCCGACAACATTTCCTTAACGTGCGCGTGGTGGTTCGTTTTCAAAACCACTTTCGGCAACCAAGAATTCAATGAGCAGCCCTGCAGAACTTTTTCCACCTACAAAAAAACCCGCCGAAGCCCTCTCTGGTGTCACGGTACGCCTCGCCGGCGATTCGGGCGACGGCATGCAGTTGCTCGGCACCCAGCTGACCAACACGTCTGCGCTATCGGGTAATGACGTTGCCACGTTTCCTGACTTCCCTGCCGAAATTCGCGCCCCGCGTGGCACACGTGCTGGCGTCAGCGGTTTTCAGGTTCAGTTTTCCGCCGAGGAGATTTTCACGCCAGGTGATGGCGTCGATACGCTGATCTGTATGAATCCAGCGGCCTTGGTGACCAATATCGGTGACCTGCGTCGCGGTGGAATTCTGATCGTCAACTCCGATGGCTTCAGCGACAAAGATCTGAAGCTGGCGAAACTGGACGTCAACCCATTGGACGATGATACCGTTGAAGGCTACCGCCTGATCAAAGTTCCAATGACGACCATGACACGTGACTCGGTCGAACCGACAGGACTGTCCGTTAAATTCGCCGATCGTTGCAAAAACTTTTTCGCGATGGGATTGGTCTTCTGGCTGTACGGGCGCGACGTCGAACCAACACTGCGATTCATCGAGAACAAATTCTCCTCCAAACCAGACGTCGCCGAAGCCAACCGCCTCGCCTTGAAGGCCGGTTGGAATTACGGGGAGACCACAGAGAACTTTGCCTCGACATTTTCGGTACCCGCTGCTGAACTTGAACCCGGTGTCTATAAAAACGTGATGGGCAATCAGGCCTTAGCTTGGGGGCTGATCGCGGCAGCCGAGTTAAGTGGCAAAGAGCTGTTTCTTGGCTCGTATCCGATCACGCCTGCCAGTGACATTCTGCATGAACTGGCCAAACATAAAAACTTCGGCGTACGAACGTTCCAAGCCGAAGACGAAATTGCCGCCGTTTGCTCGGCTATTGGAGCGGCACTAGGCGGCAGCATGGCCATCACCACCAGCAGCGGACCTGGCATCGCACTCAAAGGCGAAGGCATCGGGTTGGGACTGATTCTGGAACTGCCTTTCATCATCATCGACGTTCAACGCGGTGGCCCAAGTACGGGTCTGCCAACGAAGACCGAGCAATCCGATCTATTGATGGTCATGCACGGTCGCAACGGCGATTCTCCGCTGCCTGTGATCGCGGCTCAAAGTCCTGCTGACTGTTTCGATGTGGCGGTGGAAGCTTGGCGCATTGCGACCAAGTACATGACACCCGTGTTTATTCTGTCCGATGGCTATATCGCCAACGGTTCAGAGCCTTGGAAGATTCCGGAAGTAGAATCACTCGGGAAAATTGAAATCAACCACCCTGGCGCACGCAGTCCTGACGACGAACCGTTCATGCCATACGCGCGAGACAAAAACCTTGCTCGCCCGTGGGCATTGCCAGGAACTCCTGGCCTGATGCATCGCGTCGGCGGCTTGGAAAAACAAGACGGCACCGGCAACGTCAGCTACGATCCAGACAATCACCAGCACATGGTGGATACACGAGCCAAAAAGGTCGAAAGAGTTGCTGAATCAATTGCTGATGTCGAAGTATTCGGCAAGTCTAAGGGCACTTTGGTACTTAGCTGGGGTGGAACTTACGGTGCCTGCCGCACGGCTGTAAAAACGGCACTCGAAGCGGGCGTTGAAGTTGGCCATGTTCACCTACGATGGATCAACCCTTTCCCCGCGAACCTAGAAAAGGTGCTTGGCCAATACGACAACGTGGTCATCCCTGAACTCAATACAGGCCAGTTGCGACTGCTGATTAAGGACAAGTTCTTGGTCAACGCGATTGGGCTCAATAAGGTCAAAGGAAAACCGTTCCACGTTTCGGAAATCGTCGACAAGATCAAAGAGGTGGCTGGCAAGTAGCCAAGGCTTCGCAGGTTCGGTTTTCAGCCGAACTCGCCGGTGGAACTCGGTCACAAACCGTATCTTCGTTCCCGCATCACCAAACAACTTACATCACACACTTTCTAATTTTTTTCACGATCGATCATGAGCACTGAACTTCCAGTACTTTCTGCCAAAGATTTCGCTTCGGACCAAGACATTCGCTGGTGCCCGGGCTGCGGCGACTATTCCATTTTGGCTCAGATGAAAACCGTCCTCGCTTCGCTGGGCAAGAAGCAGGAAGAAACCGTCTTCATCTCCGGAATTGGCTGCTCTAGCCGTTTCCCATACTACATGAATACGTACGGCCTGCACTCGATCCACGGTCGCGCCCCCGCGTTTGCCACCGGATTGAAGTCAACTCGACCGGAGTTAGATGTTTGGGTCATCACCGGTGATGGCGACGCATTGAGCATCGGCGGGAATCACTTTATTCACCTGATTCGCCGCAATGTAGATCTGAACATTATTTTGTTCAACAACAGCATCTACGGCCTGACCAAGGGGCAGTACTCGCCAACCTCTAAGGTAGGCAAGGTCACCAAAAGTACGCCGATGGGCTCCATCGACCAACCGCTTAATCCACTGTCGGTAGCGATTGCGGCTGAGGCTTCGTTTGTCGCGCGTTCGGTTGACACAAACATTAAACACTTACGTGCGACACTACAGCGTGCCAGCGAGCACCGTGGCACATCCTTCGTCGAGGTCTATCAGAACTGCAATATCTTTAATGATGGTGTGTGGGATTACGCGAAAGCCAAAGCGACCAAAGACGAGACCACGGTCGAGCTGCAACATGGCAAGCCTCTCATTTATGCTGGCGGCACCAAAGGAATTCGCTTGAACGGATTCTCGCCGGAGACGGTTGATCTCGATGGTAACATCGCTCAAGACGATCTCCTGTTCCACGACGAGAAAATTGAATCATCGCAACTTGCGTTTCTTCTCAGCCGCATGCGGCATCCGGAGTTTCCTGAGCCGATCGGGGTCTTCCGGGCAGTCGATCGACCAACGTACGACAGCCAGATTAACGCTCAGGTTGAACAAGCCGTGGAGAAGAAGAGCAAAGGCGATTTGAAGACGCTGTTTAACAGCGGCGACACTTGGACGGTTTAGTAGCCCTGAAGTTTTTGTCGTAGCCAAGGATTTGTCGTAACCAAGGGGCAGGCGAGACGCTTGTACTACGGTTAGCCGCTCTCTATGTCGAATTCTGCCAAAACGCTGCTGGTTGTGTTTGAGTTTGATACGCTCAACGGCGGCGAGAACTCGATGCTGGCGGTCCTTTCATTGCTCACTGGCGCCGCAGACTCCCCCCTCTGCTTTGGTTCGCAATGGCAGATCAAGGCCGCGTTGCCTTGCCACGCCGCTTCTTCCTCTTCGAGCGACACATCCAACAACGCGACACTTCTCGGGCAGTTGACCAAGCTTGGGATTGAGACAATCTCCTTGACCACCCATCTGGACGACGGGACACGCAAATCCCAAGACCACTATCGGGATGACTTCGCACAGGTTCTAAGGCGACACCAACCTGACGTCGTACTGTGCAACAGTCTCTCCACCAGCAGGCTTTGCGGTCCGGTGACCGCTGAGGCCAATATTTTGGCTGCCGGATATTTGCGGGACATTATCAAACTTAGCCGCAAAGCAGTCGCGGACATCAATCAGTTAGATCGAATCATCGCCGTCTCCAACGCCACGATGAAATTTCATATCGAACACGGAATGGATTCGCAGAAATTACGCGTGCTCTACAACGGGGTTGATCTAGAGCAGTTTCATCCTCGTTTGCGGGAATCCTCAAACGCAAGGCACCTGAAACAGAGCCTAAACATTCCCGCGCGAAGCCCCGTCGTCTTGTTCGTAGGCCAGATTGGTATGCGAAAGGGTATTGATGTGTTGGTAGAAGCCTTCGGGCAATTGCTGGAGACAGCACCTTCGGCTCACCTGTTGATCGTTGGCCAGCGGCACTCTCAAAAACAAGAGGCGATTGACTATGAAGAAGCCGCCGCGGACGCCAGTGAGCGACCTCCGCTGAGAGGTCACGTCCATTGGTTGGGCCGTCGATCTGACGTATCCGAATTGATGGCCGTCGCCGACGTGTTGCTGCATCCAGCGCGGCAGGAACCACTGGGGCGCGTTTTGCTAGAGGCTGCCGCCAGCGGTCTGCCGGTCATCACCACGCTCGTCGGCGGCAGTCCCGAAATCCTTGGATGTAACGATTCGTTTGATTTGTTATGCCGCAAGGATGATGCGTCTGCCATGGCCGCGCGGGTCAGCCGATTATTGAATGATGACCGAATCCACGCGGCCGTTTCGTCGGAGCTGAGGAATCTGGCCGTCCGTCGCTTCAACCGTGAAAACTGCGCAAAATCGTTATCATCGATACTAGACGACCTCCATCGGCAACGCCTCTAGCACCATTAAGGCCGTCCAAGGGCCAGCTCGGACACCGGAGGGTTTTTGCCATTTGAGTTCAGCACAGACCAACTATATTGGCCAACTGACAGACAGTTTTTCCTTTTTGAGTGAGCTCTTCAACGTGGCAATCATTAAACGAGTCTTGGTAGCAGGCGGTGCAGGTTTTCTAGGGTCTCACCTTTGTGAGCGATTGGTCGACCAAGGCCATGACGTAATCTGCTTGGACAACTTCTACACCAGCCAGAAGACCAACGTCACCCACCTACTGGACAAGTCAAATTTTGAGTTGATTCGACATGACATCATTGACCCAATCCTGCTTGAGGTCGACGAGATCTATAATCTTGCTTGTCCAGCCTCTCCCGGCCACTACCAGCACAATCCCATCAAAACGATGAAGATCAATATTTTGGGCTCCATCAATATGTTGGGGATGGCCAAACGCTGCGGTGCGAAAATTTTCCAAGCCTCGACCAGCGAGGTGTACGGCGACCCGGAAGTCCACCCTCAAACCGAAAGCTACAAAGGATCCGTTAATCCGATCGGAATTCGTGCGTGTTACGACGAAGGAAAACGCGCTGCCGAAACGCTATTTTTCGATTACCACCGTTACAATAAAACCAACATTCGGGTCGCTCGGATTTTCAATACCTACGGGCCTCGGATGCATCCGTTTGACGGGCGCGTAGTAAGCAATTTCATCCGACAAGCCCTAGCCGGTGAGGACATCACCATTTTCGGTGATGGACTGCAGACACGTTCTTTCTGTTACCGTGACGATCTGGTCGACGGATTCCTTAAACTAATGGCCGCCCCCGACGATGTCATCGGCCCAATCAATTTAGGAAATCCGGGCGAATACACCAT
>CALKXO010000140.1 GCA_938003615.1 uncultured Pirellulaceae bacterium
ACATTCGCGCTAAACACTTGGCCGAATCACTCGACGATGTCGTTCAATTCTGTGTGAACCGAGTCGGCGTCGATGTAAACACGGCCAGTCCTAGTCTAATGAAGTTTGTCTCGGGCATGAACGCGCTGACCGCGAAACGAGTCTGCGAGTTCCGGCGGGAGAACGGCCCTTTCAAGAATCGCGAAGAACTAAAGAAGGTCAGCGGATTCGGGGACGCAACCTTTGTTCAGGCCGCCGGTTTCTTGCGGATCAATGGCGGAGACAACCCGCTTGACTCCACAGCGATCCATCCGGAAAACTACGAAGTCGCGACTGAATTGATCACAAAAGCGCAATCGACTCCCGAAGAACTTTTCATGTCGCGCCCTCAGGAAGAGCCAAAGGCTCCTGCCAACGTAGCCGCTAAACCGGAAGCTCCTGCACCTGCCGCTAAACCGGAAACTGCGGCCTCGCCGATCGTTGAACCGGCGGAGCAAGCAGATACAGAAAAAACCGACGCCGTGGATACGAAGGATGCTCTCTCCCAGAACGAGCCTTCCCAGAACGAGCCTTCCCAGGACGAACCGGCTAAAACTGCCGGCGAGAGCGCCAGCCAGCGTGAGGCAAGGCTACATCGCAAAGCAATCATTGATCGCTTGCTGACGTTAGATTTGGTCGCTATTGGAAAAGAACGATCCATTGGAACCATGCAGATGACGGATTTGGTTCGGACCATCCGCAAACCTTCGTGGGATCCGCGCGACAAAACTAGCAAGCCCATCATGCGACGTGGCTTGATCAAGATCAACGACCTCAAGCCCGGCATGCAATTGGATGCACAAGTCGTCAATGTTGTCGATTTCGGCGCGTTTGTCGACATCGGACTTGGCGAGAGTTGTCTCGTTCACGTCAGCCAACTAACTGCGAAATTCATTAGCGACCCGCAACTGGTGTTTGCGGTTGGTGATGTGATGAAAGTTTGGGTCGTCGAAGTCAATACCGAACGCCGTCGCGCGAAGCTGACCGCACTCCCACCGGGAACGAAGAAACAACGCTTCTCCCGATCAGGCGGTGATGGCTTCAACGACAACCGCCGCGCCAAGAGCGACGGCAGCGGCAAGGGCGCACCACGCAAACCGGGTAAGTACGGAGGCAAGCTAGGCGGTGATCGGCGCGGCAGTTCGAAGCCGAACAATAACCGACGTGAGAAATTTGCTCGTCGTCCTCCAGCAAAACCCAAACCCGTCATCCCTATCACTGAGGAAATGATGACCGGTGACGCCCCGATGCGGTCGTTTTCCGATTTGCTTCAGTTCAAGAAGAAATCAGGCGATGAAAAAAGCGGGAAGAAGAAATAGAAGCGCCAAGAAATAGACGCGCCTCAGTATAATTTGTAGATGGGGCCTGCTACCAACATTCAATGGAGACTGGAAACCCCAGCTACCAGCAAGAGCGCGGCAGCGATTCAGCAACAGAAAACGAACGACATGGATTTTGACAAAAAACTCGAAAGCGCGATTCAGCGTGGGCAGCAGCGCAACACGCGTCTGCGCGACGCGGAACGGCAGAAAACGCTCAGCGCTGAGGATCTGCGAAATCGACACAACGAGTACCGATTGGATCTTTCGGAGTACATCGAAGTCAACTTAAAAAAGATGGCGGTCCATTTCCCCGGGTTCGAGTATGAAACGTTATACGGATCCCGTGGCTGGGGTGGAGCCATTCATCGCAACGACTTAGACCGAGGCGACGATGGGAAAGCGGGTTCCTTTTTCAGCCGAATCGAACTGACGGTAAAACCGCAGAACGAGTACAACGTCGTCAACATCGCGGGCAAAGGAACGATTCGCGACAAAGAGATGTTCACATGGAACCACTTTGCCGATCTGCTGGACGCGTCTTTTGATGAATTCCACCAGCGTTTGGACACTTGGATGGTGCAATACGCCGAGCAGTTCGCGGCGAGGTAGTCCCGGTTCAACAGCTCGCGCGTTTCCGTATGTTGTAGCGGCCCGGATCCGGGTCGACGAGTAACACCAACCAATGCGAATCTCGCTGGAGATATTTCTAACGAGCCTTCTTGAGTACAAGCGCGAGCTCTTCCGTTTTCCCCTCGGGGAGTTTAAGAGTCTTAGTTGCCGGTTCGTAGCCGTCAGCTTCGACCGTGAACTTCGTTTCGCGGTCAGGCAGCATTTGTGAAGACCGATGCCGGCCGTCGCCCTGATTCTCGAAAAACATATTTGTTTCCAGTCCATCCACGGGCATCATGGTCTTTTGTTTTACTCTGGTATAGACGCCAGAGACTTTTACTCCTTCTGTGATGACGTTACCGTCTTCGTCGACAGGTTTTAGCTGAACAATTGGGGCCTTGTAGCGAATAATTTCGATGTCCATGAGATCAGCATCGAGTGTGCCAAGGTCGATATCTCGCCCGCCGACCAATGGCCCGTTCTTCTCCAACCGAATCTGAAGCGCACTGTGTTCGTTTGTGATCGCATCCAATTTTGCGTCTGTCAGGCCGCGAGGAAGTTTGCCCAAGATTTTGCCGTTTTTATCCGGCCTCAAGTTGGTGTGAAACCACGTGTCATTAAACTGACCAAAGATGCCAACCCAATGTCCTGAACTGGGCTCTCCATTGGAAGTCAGAAATTGAGCGTGAAATTCGACGTGCGGTTTTGCTTGAATTGTAAAGGCTGCATCCGGACTTTCGGAGGAAAGCTCGATGGTCTGAGAAACAAACACTTGATCGACTTTTTTGCGAGTTACAAATCGCTTTTGTTCACGCCTTAATTCCCTACCGTAATCGCCTACTCGCAGCTGATATTTACCTTCCTTCATTGGCCCCAACTTGAATGTGCCGTCAGCGGCGGTTTTCGCCGAACGGACCATCGAACTGGCAACTGGCATTCCAATTTTTTGACTCGATTCGGCGTCCTCTAAGTTCACCCAAACATTAGCGACGGGTTCGCCTGTCGCACTGACGACCTTGCCTGTCGCACGTACTCCAGGGTGAACCCTAATGTCACCCCAATCTCCGCGCTTGGTACCCGAGACAATTTGGACCGCCGAAAATTCATCAGGCACAATCCAAAACACGCTAGATCCTTGTTTGGCCATCTGCAGACTGAATTTGCCGTCTTGGTCCGTAGTGGTACGCATGAAGCTGCCGTGATCACGGCCTTCATCCATTCGCCCCTTCTCACAGTACGTCAGCATGCGTGTATTTGAGAGTGGATTCCCACTTGGATCCACGATGCGCCCAGTCACAGGTTCTGCAGGAGATAGAGCGATTTTTGAGAAGAAGGGGGGAGCACCTAATGTAAGATTCTTTCGAATCATTCCCAGAGAATATCCAATTCCCTTCCACCACGCATAGTCAGGATGCTCGACGTCAAGTTCGATATAAAGCGACCGTTCTGCCGATTGCTCGGGAGGTACCGTGAAGTGGTAATCGCCGTTCGCATCGGTCTGATGACTTGTCTCTTCAATGGTACGACGTTCGTACGATTTGAGAATAGCGCGGCGAACGACAACCGTTGCTCCTGAAATTGGTTTTTCGGTCGCTACGTCGATAACCTTCCCTGAGTAGTTGAGTTCGACAGCGTCGTTGACGGTTTCCTGGGCAGGCGACTCATTATTATCACTCTCCACTTCGGTTTCGATGGACGCCCCCTGCGTGGTCGGCTCAACAAGCGTTCCCGCAATCGCCGGTTGCAATCGTAGCATGCCCATTACGATCGCGCACACAGTGAGGCACCCTACCGTCACCAGCGTCACTCGTCGACGAACCGAATCGGCGAACTGGATCTTGCTCGAAAGCAGAAGCTCAATACGCCGGAAGAGCCCCGATCTTCGATCCGCCATGGTCAACGCCAAACTATCGATCTTCATACAATTGCGTTGAGCAAGGGCAACCAATAGTTCCGCGTAGTCACAACGGTCGATTCGCCCCTTTAAAGCAAAATTGTCGGCCAACTGATCCTGTGCAGTCCGTAGTTCTGTCTGCACATACCAGAACAAGGGTTGGAACCATAGCAACGGCTGCATCAAGCGCAACGCCCACCAAGTCGCTATGTCGCGCGACTTAATGTGCGCCCATTCATGAGATAAGCAGTAGTCGATTGTTTGCCGGTCTGAATTCGCAAGGTCGCGCGGAATAAGAATAACTGGTTTGCGAAGGCCAAATGCCATTGGAACACTTGTCTTATCAGACACGTAGACGCTCGTACCGTGATCTTCTGCACTTGGCCAGTCACTCCAAGCCCGCAACATTGACTCTTCTGCCTCTTGACTGGCAGCGACTAAGTGGTTCAGTCGCCAGTGACCAATACAAAGCACAGCAAGACTCCAGACCGCGCCAATTACAAATACGACAAGCGTCACCAGTTGAGTTACTTGCCAAGTCAAACTCCAAGTGCTATCTGTGGCGGCTGATCCAATTGTGTTTTCAGTAAAAGAGGTCGCAATTTCTGTTTCGTTTCGCTCGGCAATGGTGTTGGAGGCAAGAGGCGAAAGAGGGGCTGTTTCGCCAATCGGCGCCGCGGGTTTGTCGTCCCACGTGACTGCAGGATCAGCGATTGCAATTTGCGATTCTGACGGAAGGACATTGACTGACCACTCCGGTAAAAAATGGCCTTGTCTCACAACCACCGCGACAAGTAACGCGACGAGTGTCCATTGAATGCATCGCACACGCTCAAATGGCTGAACGAGCGACTTGGTGATTAGGGAACCGATTGCAAGCACCACGCATGATACTGCTGCGACCGAGACAAAGAGCTGGAATACCGAACTAAGTTCCATCTGATCACTCCTTAGATTTTTGCTTGTCTTTACGCGCCTTGGCGATCATTTTTTCCAGTTCGCGCATTTCATCGACCGAGACGTCTTCCGCCGTCAGCATGCTGAGCACAAGCTTATCAACGGCTCCATCAAAGACTTTATGCAGGAATTTTGAACTGGCGTTGGCAGCCGAATAGCTGGGTTTGTAGTAGAGTTTTCTTGCGTCGATGCGCTGTTTCACGAATCCCTTTTTGGCCATGATCCGCAGCAACGTTTGTACCGTCGTGAATGCGCATTCACCATCAGGGCACATGGCCTCATGGACATCACGTACTCGGGATTCGCCCAATTCCCATAGGACTTTGAGGACGTCCATTTCCCGTTCACTGGGTGTACTTGAAGACAAAACACATGCTCTCTGGCTAAAAAACGATCTCACGCCAAACAACTAAACTAATAGTTTAGTTGAAATGTATCAAGTCAGGTTTCGCTTGTCCAGAAAAAATTTGGCCTGCCATTGAGTTGCTTGGAAAGCGAAGGGCCAAATCCCGATAGCTGGTCCCGATTCAGAGAGAACTAGCCGTGCGGACGGAGTCGCCTCCACCTGTTAAGAGTGCGCAGCAGCTAACTGATGAGCAGAGCGTTTCTTGGGCGCTGCTGGACTGATCACATGACTCGCTCGTATTCCCTGTGGGGACAAGGAACAAAACCCGCGCCGGAGATACTGCGCTAAAACATCATCAAGCGAAAGCAAATAGGCGGGATCCTAAGCCGTATCTGCCTAGCCCATTCGTTTTTCTAAACGTCGTGCGATCGCTTCGGCAGGAATTGGAGTCACGTCAGCGGTAGCAACTAGGTCAGTCCGCAAAATATCGACTTCCTTCTTGCCGGCGGGCATTGTGAACTGCACGATGAATGCTCCGATCTGCAGCCCCTGTGCCTCGTAAACAGGCGGCCAGAAATCTTCGGCACGTGTCGCCAACGCGCGAGCCAGCAATCGAGTCGCGCGTCCTGAGAAACCACCCATCACCATTTCGAGGCGACCTTGAGATTCGCGGTGAACGTAAAACACAAACGCGACTTCCTCACGCGCTTTGTCGCTGCCACAGCGTACCCATTTACCCGTCGCATCTTCGTAGTAGATACCAGCTTTGAGATTGCGATCCTGCTTACTGAGATTCATTCCAGCAACGCAAGACCCCGGATGCGGATCGTTGTCGCGATATCGCATGAAGAAAGGAACCGACCGTTGACTCGATGAATCAATATCGTCTTCCGAAACAAACGGATCGCAGTTAAACGCTCTCGCCATAACGATTTCGACAACAGGATTACTTTTGGTCGATCCAATTCCAACCAAGGCCTTGTCGCCCTTGGAATCAGAGAATCCGTCGTAGACGCTCTTGGCACGACGCGCTACTTCAGCTTCGTCCGCCTGACCTGGACTCCAAACCAACGACTGCTTCAGATGCTCCGGTTGCGGAAGAGTATCGGCTGAAACACTGGCCATGTTACCGTTGTCGTTTCGTAGCTTCGCGGTACCGCCGAGCGTTGTGACGCCGTTGAGCAATTCGCCCAAAAGAACCGAGTCAGAAGCAACCACAAATGAAACATCTGGGTTTTCTGGGGTCACGTCCTTGCGAACGCCAACGCACATCTCGAGTCGTTTCCGTCGAGCCAGCAATTCCCAGAAATTCTCCGGTTCTACTGCGAACAGGGCTCCCGGTAGTTGCTCCGCCGTTGCGTGCCCGTGCTCAATCAGAAAATCACACAACCGAGAAAGAGCTTTAAGGGGAATGTACTTAACCTCGTTCTTCAACAGTGCCGCGACTTGATGCCGGTCCAACCCTGTGTACTCAACGATCGCCTTGATCGTTCCCGGACGCTTACGAGGATCGGGAACATGGCCCAAAAGTTCGGCTAATCGGAAGCTGTACTGCATAACTATGTCCCAAAATGAAGGCTCAACTACTGCGGCAGATGTAGACGCGTTAATTAAACAATAAGGGAGGCAATGAGTGA
The DNA here is from genome assembly GCA_938003615.1 of uncultured Pirellulaceae bacterium. Classification (GTDB taxonomy): domain Bacteria; phylum Planctomycetota; class Planctomycetia; order Pirellulales; family Pirellulaceae; genus Mariniblastus. The sequence continues at coordinate 6,784 of CALKXO010000140.1, forward strand.
TTCAACCCCTTAATTGCCAATCGGGGTGAATTTCACATTAAATTGGGCAGATTACCCCGCATTAAACGGTTTCACTGCCCGGCTAGTCGCTCCTAAAACTTGAACGATCTCTTTAAAAATTTCTAGATCTCTCTGGATTGGGTGAATCGAAATTGCTAACGTCCGCCTGAAAGCTGAATATAAAAACGGAAAAACCACGGATTGCCGGAGCAAATATGAATTTTTCACTGCGAGCGAATTGTGCCCTCGTTGCTGTCCTGCTGACAGCACTTTTGAGCGTTTCAACGTCCCAAGCACAGTTAAAGCTGCCGTTCCGGACCCAACGTAATACGGGTGCGGCCGGAGGCGAGGGCCTGATGCTGAACGAGCGCTCGGGTCCATGGTTGGTGATGTGTGCTTCATTTTCTGGAGACGCCGGCGTTCGCAAGGCTGAAAACTTGGCCGAAGAGCTTCGTAGCCGGCACGGGCTGAAGGCTTATGTCTTCCGCCACCAGTTTGACCACACGCTAAGACTTCAATCCAGTGCGATTCCGACTTGGAAGATCGACGAGAGTTCAGCCTCGGATCACCACATCGTGCAGGCCAAGATGGAACCGGCCACGACGGCCAGTTATCAAGAGGTTGCGGTTATGGTTGGCGATTTCCCAACGATCGAAGACGCTCAGGCGCAAAGGACGCTGCGAAAGATCAAAACACTGTCCTCCGATTCGATGGACGCTTCTCTGACCGGTGCGGCAGAATCGGATCTTTCTGCCGAACGAATTCGCCAGTGGCGAAACCACAGCGATAACTTGCCCGAAGGTAGCACAACCGGAAACGGAGCATTCCGCGCGGCGTTCCTGCTTCCTAATCCGCTATTGCCGGATGAGTATTTTGAATCACAAAAACTTGACGATTTCGTTATTGGCTTGAACAAGCGCGTCAAATATAGTCTTTTGAAGAACACTGGTGTCTACACCGTTCGTGTCGCTTCATTCCAAGGCGAGTCCACTTTCAATCTTGGCGAGATTCAGGAGAAAGAGCGCGAAATGAAATGGTTACGTCGTAACAATAAAGCCGTTGGGTCTAGCAAACTTGCCGAAGCGAGTGAAAAGGCTCGTCTCTTGACGCAAGAGTTCCGCAAGTTTGGTGTCGAGGCATACGAGTTCCACGACCGTCACGAAAGTTCCGTGTGTGTTGGTAGCTTTGACTGGATCGTGCGCGAGGACGGCCAAGGCAATAAAATCCAAAATCCAGAAGTGGTTGATGTGATCTTGAAATACAAAGGCAAAGTTGAGAATCTTCCGGGACGTCCAAATTCGATCGTTCCCAATACATTCTCGTCACTGGCTGACAAAAAGATCCTCTGTGACGCCCAACCTATCCCAGTTCTGGTCCCCAAGGTCGCCAAGCAATCTACAGGGGCACGTCTGCTGAATCGATTCCGATAGCCTGGCCGACGGCAATAGCAAATCTCGCGGCCCTAAAAGCCCAACGCGCCATGGGATTTTGCATCAAAATTGTTGGTCGGTCTGAATCCCGCTGACACGGAATCCGAGCGACCCACCCTACGTTGAATCATCAATATTAAATGTAGGGTGGGTCAAGCGACATCGTCGCGACGACCCACCAAGTATCTCTTGATAAAGCGTCAAGAGTATGAGCCTCGCTAAAACCTCTACTGCAAACTGATTACGATTCGCAATGCGAAATCCTAGCCAGCGAGTCAAGCGAGTGAACATTTTCCTATCGGACAAAAGAACCTATCCCGCAACCTCGTCGCAGATTGGACATTCCTGCCCGACCCGATTTTTCAGGAAAGGTACTAAGTCACTCGCTCCAACGTCGGGATTGCACTAAAATCTGGAGCAACCTCACAACCTGCGACGTAGCTGCCCATTTTAGATTCGGGTTTATTTGATTTGTCGAATCTGTTATCAGATTGGCATGTCAGAATCCTCCACGCCTCAACCCGATCCCGATCCCCGCGACCTGAAGATCGCTGAGCAA
>CALKXO010000141.1 GCA_938003615.1 uncultured Pirellulaceae bacterium
AAAAACGTCTCGGTGCTAACCGCGAAAAACTCGGCCTTGTTGGTTGCCCCATAATGGTCCAGCAGCGTTCGAATTCCGTGGTCACGTGCATAGCAAAGCTCGGCAAATTCACGATTGACAACCGCTTCCCAGCGCGATGAAATCTTCGGATCGTCAAAGATGACTTTGCCCGCCATCTCGCCGTCCAGACCGTCGAGTGCGTGCGCAAATTCGTGAATGACCAAGTTGTGGCCATCGTCTTCGTTGCGACCGCCGCGCAGTGTGTCTTTCCAAGATAAAATGATAGGTCCGCCCTGCCACGCCTCTCCTGCGCGGTGGGTTTGGTGAACGACGCCGCCATCGGTCACTTCTCGGCTGAACGTTTGGGGAAAGACAAGAATCGATTGCACATTATCAAAGTAGAAATTGGGAGTGCCGAGTAGAAGCAAACCGGCCTGAGCGGCGATGGTGACTTTCATTTCTTCGGTGACGATCAAACCTTCTAGCCCTTCCCAGTTTTTCTCTGCCACGAAGATCTTGATGATCTCATGCAATCGCTGAGTCTGCGGCTGGGTTAGTTCCCAGCTGAGACGTACATTGCGGTGGAGGTGCAGCGACCATTCTTCAGGCCAAGCCTTAGCGCGGATTTTTTTTCGACGTCGATTTTTGAACCAAGTGAACACGTGAGGCCCGGAAGGTCTTCGGTTTGAGAGCGGCGGAGACGGTCATGCTAACTGGACCTTCATCTTTTCGCAATTTCGACCAAAACGGGGGAGTTAAGCAATGGAGGTTTGCGGGGTTGGCGTTGTCTTTGCTGTGTGCTTGGGGGCGGCGGTTGAGACGCTTAGAAGTGCGGCTTGATTGCACGAGGCGCCGGACTGGGATAAGATTTTCTTCATCTGCCATCAGCCGGATTGCACTAATTCGGTCCAACACGCATCCTCCTCCGCACTTCCAACCGATTCCATGAGAAAACTTCGGGTCCTTGTTTTGATGCACGAATCACTCGTGCCCCCGGACTCGATGGATGGCTATTCCGAGCTTGAAATCCTCGAATGGAAGACGGAATTTGATGTGGTCAGTACCCTCCGTGAGTTAGGACATACGGTGCTGCCGCTGGGGGTGCAGGATGACCTCGGTGTGTTGCGTCGGGCGACGGAGAAATTCAAACCGCACATTACCTTTAACTTGCTAGAAGAGTTTCATGGCGTTGGCGTCTATGACCATCATGTCGTCAGTTATATGGAACTAATGAAGCAGCATTACTCGGGCTGCAATCCGCGCGGACTGCTGCTGGCGCATGACAAATCGCTGGCCAAGAAAATTCTCACCTTCCACCGAATCCGCACTCCGGGTTTTTTTGTGGTGCAGCGTGGTAAAAAGGTTCGTAAGCCCGCTCGGTTTGAGTATCCGTTATTGGTGAAGTCGGTTTCTGAGGACGCTTCGTTGGGAATTACCGATGCATCGGTGGTCCATGACGAAGCGCATCTAATTGAGCGTGTCGGACATATCCACCACCAGACCGACACCGACGCGCTGGTGGAAACGTTTATTGAGGGGCGCGAGCTGTACGTAGGTTTGATTGGGAATCGGCGAATCCAAGTGTTGCCGATCTGGGAGATGATTTTTGAAAATGCGGAGCCCGGTTCGCCGCTGATCGCGACCAATCGTGCGAAATGGGACCCCGAGTACCAGAAGAAGGTGGGGATTAAGACGGCCCGTGCTACAGGAATCGATGCCGAAACCGAGAAGAAGATCGCGTCCGTTTGCAAACGAACCTACAAGGCATTGAGTCTTTCTGGCTATGCCCGTATCGACTTGCGATTACGAGACGACGGAACGGTATTTGTGATTGAGGCCAATCCCAACCCCAACATCTCCTACGGTGAGGATCTAGCTGAATCCGCCGAAACGGTCGGCTATAGCTATGAAAAATTACTGACCAAGATCATGACACTCGGGCTGAACTATCAGGCGGAGTGGCGGCTGGTGTAGGTTGGTTGGCGGCAAGCTATCGTTTTAGGCTCGTGCGGCAGGCTAAACCACCCAGACGGATTTCCCCGGCGATCAATAGGGTCAGCCGTGAAATAGCGGGCGTAAGACGATTATCGTATGAGGCCCGTACTAGGCGTGTTGGGCCCCAAAATTCCTTGAAAATACTGGGTTACCCTGTACAAACGTCGGCGATTTGGCCGAAATTAGCACTTGAATGTGGAAGCCCCTTCACTTAAACTCTGCGGCTTTCCAGAACTACCAAAAAAACCGAACGATTCGGGTATTCCGATGACGATTGATAAGAGTCTCAAAATTAAAGCCGGCGCCATCAAGACGCGCAATGTCTACACTCGCGCCGAACGCGTAACGAAGCTCAAAGAGCTCGAGCGTTTCGAGGAAGGCGACAAGATCTACGGCTTGCCAAAAGTGCGAGTCGTCAAGATCTCGCTGAAGAAAAAGAAGAAGGTCAAGAAAGAAGACGACGACGCTGCTTAGTCGCGCTGCTTGGCGACCTGAAGAGAATTAGATCCCGCACAACGGACCATTTTTACGTGGTCCGTTTTTGCTGCGCGGTCGCTTTTTGCTGCGCATCCGCTTTACGGCGGATCCTCACCGCCCTCGCACCACGGATGGCAACGCATGATGCGCCAGACCGCTTTGCTGCCGCCAAAGAACACCCCGTACTTCCGAATGGCCTCAATCGTGTAAGCGCTGCATGTAGGTTGAAACCGACACGTGGGCGGAATCATGGGGCTGATCGCGATTTGATAAATACGCACGCATCCAATCACACACGCGGCAGGGATTCCGACGAACTTAGAAATTAGAGATCGTGGCATGATGAGAGTTTACTGCTGGCCGCACGGGATTTTCTTGTCCAGTCGCAGACACAATTTTTTCAGCGATAGAAAAATCGCCTCGAAATCACAAACCGCGCCTTTTCTTGGGCGGACGACAATATCCAATCCCGCGGGCAGCTCGGATTGCTGAAGTCGAAACGACTCTCGGATCCGGCGTTTCCAATGATTGCGGACGACCGCGTTACCCACTTTGCGACTGACCGACAGTCCCAGCCGAATTTTCTCTGAACCATTGCGAACGCCGCGGATGACCAGAACGTTATCTGCCACGAAGTGATCGGATTGATAGACCGAGTCAAAATCGTATTTCGTTCTCAGACGGATTTCTTTCGGGAAGCCGTTACTTGATGTCATTGATCAGAATCACCAGACTAAATCTGCGCGGGCGTCGGGATCATTCCAAGCAGCGTCTAACTGTTCAAGTAGTTCTTTATCGCTGTCGCTGGGGGTATCGGGAATCACGATTTGAAGTTTGACAATCAGATCGCCTGAACGTTCAGACGTTTTGATGCCCATGTTTTTCAACCGCAGGGATTTGCCACTGGAGGTGCCCGGTGGTACGGTGACCGCAATCGTACCGTGCGGTGTGGGCAAGTCGATTTTTGCCCCCTGTGCCGCTTCCAAAAGAGTGATCGGCGCGGTGACTGATAAATTTAACCCGCTACGGCTGTAATTGGGATGGCCCGACACGTTGACCTTGACCAGCAGGTCGCCGTCGCCTGCGGGCCCCGAGCGTCCTTGGCCTTTTAGTCGGATCTTTTTTCCGGATTCGATGCCCACAGGAATCTTGACTGTCACACTTTCGACTTTTCCGTTGCCGCGATCAAAGGAAACTTGATATTGTCCGCCTAGCGCTGCTGTTGCGAAAGGAACCGATATTTCCTGTTCTAGATTTTGCCCTTTCTGAGGTGCAGCGCGCCGACCACCTCCTCTGCCGCGCCCGCCGAACATCTGGTCAAATCCCCCTCCGCCTTGGCCGAAGATCTGACCCAAATCGATGTCCATGCCGCCAAAAGGATTTCCACCGCCGCCACCGAAAGGGTTGCCGCCTCCACCAAATGGATTTCCGCCGCCGCCCATTCTTTCGAAATCAGGGCCCATCTGGTCGTACATGGGCCGCTTTTCTTTGTCGCTTAAAACGTCGTAGGCTTGCTGGATTTTTTGAAACTGCTGCTTGGCCCTCATCCGTTCTTTTTCGTCCTTGTCCGCATGCCGGTCAGGGTGATACTTCGCAGCAAGTTTCCGGTAAGCCTTTTGCAGTTCCGCGTCGGTGGCGTTGCGTGATACGCCGAGTGTTTTGTAATAGTCTTCAGCCATAAATTCGTCAGAAATCGCTAGATCCAGTTTCATGTCCCGAAAACGTCCGAGCGGTCGTCGTCAGTGTTCGGTCGGGTCAGTTGCCAATTTTAGGGGCAACTGAGTGCCGTAGGAGTGCTATTTTATGCCAGCTGGCGAATTTGAGAAGTCAAACGAAGCTGCCGATCTGAGTTTGGTGAACCATTTTCTTGGTCTGCAGCGTCGATCTGAGGGTTTGAATGGGCAATAATTCTGTGGAACTTAAACAAATTGCTTTTCGTTTATCGCTTCGGTACAGCGAGCATGTTTGGCCGAGGGGTGCGTTTGGGGGATTGTCAAAACTTTTTCGTAGAGAAATCTGAAACTCAATTGATTCCGCCTACAGCTGTAACCGTGTCAAAGCTCAACGCACAACCTACACGCCACAATGTTGCACTTGTTGGGGTTGGATCACAAACGATTGACTTATCGTTTTGCCGGTAGAGACTTCCGATTGACCGATTGCATGGTAACGTGGTGCATGATTTAATCAGCTGATTCGCCATGGATTTGTTGACCTAAATTCGATCCCATTCGCTTGTCTTGCTGTTTTCAAACGCCATGAATCCACCGATCGTAGCTCAGCTAATCGCTCAGGGCAAAACGTTTGAGAACCGATGGCGGCGCAGCATACCAATGCGCGTCAAAATTGTGTTGGGACGCACCGCGTCGCAGCTGGGCGTTGGTTGGGATAGCCTGATTTCTCGCCAACACGTCACCGTAAAACTTGATGCACAACCCCATGAGATCGCGGTTCTAGAAGTCACCGTGATGGAGGGGGCCAGCAATCCTGTTTTCTTTCGCGGCAAAGCATCGGAGCGTTTTACGGTCAAACCGGGCGAGCACTTTGTCATCGGTGAAACGACGTTTACGTTTTCTTCTAACCGAGCCATGGCCACGATCGATGTGCCCAATCCGATCAGCCAACGTACGTTCTCCCATCAGTTTCTCAAGCAGGTCCGGTACCGCGATGCTGACCGGAGGATTGGCGTGTTGAATCGGTTGCCGGACGTGATCGCCAGCGCCGCCAACGAAGATGATCTGATGACGAAAATGGTCAATACGCTGATGGCGGGAATCGCGACCGCCAGCGCCATTGGGATCGTCCGGATCAAAGACCATGTTGGCGATCGAAGTGTTGGCGATCGAAGTGACTTGGACGAAAAAGGCGTGATCGAGGTCAAGCACTGGGACAGAAAGTCTCTCTCTGGCGGTGACTTCGAGGCCAGTGAGCGACTGATTCGAGAGTCGATCGACCAGCAGCAAACGGTTCTGCACTTTTGGGACAGAGTTGGGGCGGCGGACGCCGATTCCGGATACACGTTTGACATGAGCAATGATTGGGCGTTTGCTTGCCCGCTAGAGGCGTTGCAGCAGGATCGAAATTTACCGGGAGTTGGATCGATTACCGCCGCCGATGTCTCTAACACGATGGTGGGGACGCCTGCCGGATCGGATTGGGCGATTTACGTAACGGGGAAAAACAAAAAGGCGCTTTCGTTAACCAGTCCTGATCTCGCAAACAAGCCCAGAGAGTCCGGCTCTGGAGAGGTTGACCTCGAAGGAGATATAAAATTTTGCGAACTGATTGCCTCGACATTGAAGAATCTTCTACAGTTGCGCAATCTCGAACGGCGGCAGTCAAGTCTGCGGCGATTCTTTTCTCCGGCGGTGCTCAAAGCGTTTGCTCGGCGCGACCCGGATGAAGTGCTCCAGCCACGTCAGTGCGATGTCTCGGTTTTGTTCTGTGATCTGCGTGGATTTTCGAAAACTTCTGAAGCGTTGGCGGATGACCTTTTGGGATTGCTAGATCATGTCAGCCAGTCATTGGGCGTTATGACGCGCGTGATTCTTGATCATGGAGGAGTCATCGGTGATTTTCACGGCGATGCGGCGATGGGATTTTGGGGGTGGCCGCTGGACCAACCCGATGCGGCAGTGCGCGCGGCAAGTTCCGCTGTGGAAATTCAACGTCAGCTGAAATTGTTCAATCAGAATGTTGACTATCCCTTTGAAATGGGCATCGGCATTGGAACAGGAGTCGCCGTTGCCGGGCGCATCGGTACTGATGACCAAGGGAAAGTGACCGCATTTGGGCCGGTGGTGAATCTGGCCAGTCGGCTGGAAAGCATGTCGAAGACGGTGGGGGCCAGCATTCTGATCGATGAAGCAACTAGGATGGCGTTGGGGGCATCCCGCGAGGAAAGTTCGTTTGGCAGACCCGTGGCACTGGCAACCGTGATCCCATTTGGCATGCAAAAATCGGTCAAAGTCTATCGGCTGGAGGCGGCGTTGGACGCGGCGCATGTTGAAACGATCAACCAAGCAGTCGCGAAGTTCGAAAGCGGGCACTGGCAGGAGTGCAACATTCTGATCGAGCGTGCGTTGCGCGATTTTCCTGAAGACGCAACATGTAGGTTACTGACGCGTTATATGAAGACGCATGCTGGCAACAGCGCCAAGGTTCCCCACGTTATCGAGATGAGTCAAAAATAATCGGCACTTTTGCATTGGGCGATACGCGTTACAATCTACCGGTGTCGAACCAATCTTTTTCTATTTCTGTCCTTGCTCATGCCACGGTCTAAAGCGGAATCGGTCAAAGACCGAAACCTGTCAGAACGAAAAGCTGACCAGTTTGTTTTCAAGTCAAAGCTGGTCGGTCCGGTCGCCGATATGTCGATGCTGGAGCGGTCGGTATTGTTCGCAGAAGTCTCCATGATTGCGTATCTGTCGATTGAGGAATGCAATATCGCGGCAGGTAAGCTAGGTTTTACCGATGGCAAGTTCTTTAATACCGATGGAGCCCAGGCCTATTGGTTTCAAACTCAGTGGGACAGTGTGATCGTTTTCCGGGGAACTGAACCGCGCGAGTGGAACGACATTTCGGCAGACATCGACGCGCTGGCGGCAGTGGCGGAGACCGTTGGGAAAGTACATCGCGGTTTCAAAAGAGAAGTCGACCAAGTCTGGCCCTACATCGAAGAAGAATTGACCAGCAACACAAAGCCGATGTGGTTTTGCGGACACTCGCTGGGCGGGGCGATGGCAACGATTTGTGCGGGCCGAGCTACGCTTTCTCGCATCCCCGGTGAGACGCAGGAACTGTACACTTACGGCAGTCCGCGCGTCGGTTGCAATCGATACATCAATCATGTGAAACTGACGCACTATCGTTGGGTCAACAACAACGACATCGTGACGCGCCTGCCGCCAACGTGGTTGGGGTATCGGCACGGCGGCCAAGAAGTATACCTAGACCGCAGTGGAAAAATGCGAAAACTGAATGGTTGGAGACGGGTGAAAGATCGACTGATGGGGGTGTTTTTCGGACTTCGGCGTTTGCGAGTTGACTACCTTTCGGATCACTCGATGTTGCAATATATCGACAATATCTTTCAAAACTCCCGTTCGAGCAAAACGTCGGAACAGTGATCATGGTTAAATAGCAATCGATTCGTTCAATTCTTTGCAAGGTTACTTCGCATGCCAGCCACCGATGTTCGCCCAGGTTCCTTAAGTCGATTCTCTCATTTCCTACAGGTGAAACAGGCGATCGCCATCCTTGCGGCGGTGTCTTTTCTGGTTGTCTGTTCAACGGTGGCGGCTCACGATATCGCCCAAGAAATGACCGATGCGGCTACTGTCTTCCTGCAGGCTCTTGGCGAAGAAGACCGTGGGAAAGTCACGTTCGAATTTGATGATCCACACCGAATCGATTGGCAATTCATTCCAATGGAACGTCCGGGGTTATCGTTCGGCGATTTGAAACCGGAGCAATTGTTGTTGGGGACGGGATTGCTGCAGACCGGGTTGAGTCATCGCGGATATGCGACTTCCATGCAGGTGATGGTTCTAGAGAGTGTGTTACATGAGATGGAGAATTTTAATCCTAAACGCGACCCATCGAAGTATCACTTGTTTATCTTTGGCAAGCCGTCAACAGAAAAGACGTGGGGGTGGCGAATCGAGGGACATCACCTTTCGGTCAGTTTCACAGTCGCTGATGGGCAGGCGGTTGCTTTCACGCCGCTGTTCCTTGGAGCCAGTCCAGCCAAAGTTCCAGTTGGGAATTTGAAAGGCCTGCGGGTGCTCGGCCAGCAGGAAGATCTCGGACGCGAACTGGTTCGGAATTTGTCGGCGGAGCAAAAAGAGGTGGCAGTTGTTGATCCGACAGCACCAAAAGATGTGATCAACGGTCCCGGCGTGATCGCTAAGTCGCTACAGCCGGTTGGTTTGTTGGCCAAAGATATGACCGGCGCTCAAAAGAAGATGCTACGCCGTTTGATTGATAGTTTCGTGCATCAAATCCGTCCGGAACTGGCCGCAGCAGATTGGAAAGAGATCGAAGATGCCGGGTTCGACAATGTCGGCTTTGCTTGGATGGGATTTATCCAGCCTGATAAGCCACACTATTTTCGCGTGCAGGGGCCGACGTTTATTGTTGAGTACGACAATACGCAGAATAAAGCCAATCACGTTCATATCGTTTGGCGCGACTTTGAAAACGACTTCGGCAAGGACTTGCTCAAGGAGCACTATCAGTCCCAGCACAAGGAGGCAGCTGAAGCTTCCGAGACAACTGAAGCTTCCGAGACAACTGCTCCGTAGGAGACTAATCTGTCATCCGTGAGGCGAGGCAGATTCAATCAAGCCACCTTTTCCATCAGCGCTTCGATCCACTTGGGCAAACGTTCGATTGGCAGCCCTACGACATTGGATCCCAACCCTTCCACGATCCTGACCCAGTCCAGCCCGTCCTGAAAACCGAACGCTCCCGCTTTACCGATCCACAAATCGGTGTCGAGATATTCCTCGATCATCTGCTCTGAAAGGACGTCCATGCTCACCGTCGTTTTCTCCAAAAACGTGATGAATTGGTTTGATGGCAGGTGCCAAAGGCAGACGCCGGTCAAAACCGAGTGAACGGTTCCGCTCATCAGTTGCAGCATTCTCCGAGCGTGATCCGCGTCGACTGGCTTGCCCAACACTTCGGATTTACATGCGCCAACAGTGTCGGCTGCTAGAACGATGGCGGGGGCCTGCTGTCCCGCTGCGATTGATTGCTGTGCAATGGCTGCGGCCTTCGCGACGGCTGAATCGACCACCAACTGTTCCGGGCTGCATTTGCTGCAAACCCCTTTTTCGACAGAGTCATCAGGAGCGCAGACGGTGAATTGGTATCCGGCTGCGGTCAACAACTCGTGGCGACGAGGTGACTGGCTGGCGAGAATGATTGGTAGCGATTGAGCTTTGTTGTCCATGAACGATTAATTTGACATTGGCTTGGGCGAGGAAATGAAAACAATGTAGCAACTGTCTCCTAGTCCAAATAGTCTCCCAAGGCAAATCAGGTTTCAGATTGGGCAATTCAATTAAAAGCGGTACGGCGCGAGCCGTCCGGCGAGCTACGTACCGGAGGGCTTGCGCCGTACCGCTTCCGATCTTCTCAATTCAAACAACCGATTTGCCTTCAAGACCCTTCCATCATGCTTGACGTCATCTTTGAAGACAACCACCTGCTGGTTCTAAATAAACCAACGTTGCTTGCAACGATGGGGGCTGCGCCGGGTGAGCCGAGCTTCTTGGAAATGGCGCGCGACTACATCAGAGAAAAATACAACAAACAAGGCAATGTTTATCTTGGTGTTGTCAGTCGATTGGATGCTCATGTTTCGGGAGTGATCATGTTCGCGCGCACCTCCAAGTGTGCCAACCGTGTGAGTGAACAGCTGCGGAAACAGACCGTCGAAAAAACGTACCGCGCCATCGTTCCGGCAGGAATCTTGCCAGTCCAAGGAACGTTAGAGAATTGGGTGGTGAAAGACGATGCCAGCCGGCGTGTCCGTTGTGTCGCTGACCAAGACAAGACTTTCCCTGGAGAACACGGCGGGGTAGAACGCCCCAAAAAGGCCAAGTTAAGTTTTTCGGTGATGGCCACCGATGATCGACGCGACGTTGATTTGATCGAAGTCAAATTGGAGACCGGGCGGAAGCATCAGATACGCGTTCAACTTGCCCATGCAGGTTGTCCGATCGTTGGAGATGTAAAATACGATAGTCAATCGCCATTTCCGGCAGGAATCGCACTACACTGTTTTCGCCTACAACTGCTACATCCAACGCTGAAAACTCACTTGGATTTTGAAGTGGTTCCCCCCAAGTTTTGGAAAATGGCTAACTTTGGCGTATAATTCAGTTGGCTGCAGTTGTCTTTCTGCCATCGAGCATCTGTCTGAGCCTTCCTTCCGTGCTACTTGATCTATCCTACTTCTACGTATGAGCCAGTTGGCCAACAACTTTAAGGTCACGGCAGTTGCCAGTTCACTGGTGACTGAAGAACAGGTGCGTGGTGCGCTCGAAGTGATCAAGAAGTCAGCGGGTGGAACTGTCACCCAAATCTCAGACAAGCGTTTGGCGGGTCAATTGGTTCGCATGAGAGCACTGACGAATTACCAAGCCGACCAATTGCTCGCCGGCAGGACGAAACTGACGCTCGGTCCTTACATCATCACCGACTGGATTGGTCAAGGCGGAATGGGCCAAGTCTTTAAGGCGGTTCACGACATGTTGGGGCGTGCTTCGGCAGTGAAGGTTTTACCGCTGCACAAAACGACCCCCGATGCGATCGAGAGTTTTCGTCGTGAGATTCGAGCGCAGGCGAAACTCGACCACCCCAACCTCGTTCGCGCCTTTGACGCGGGCGAAGATGGCAACGTACACTACTTGGTCGTTGAGTACGTGCCGGGGACTGACCTTCGACGACTGGTGCGATCCAAGGGTAAACTGACGGTTCAACAAGCGTCTAACATTATCAAACAGTCCGCCGAGGGACTGGCCCACGCTCATGAGCGGAATCTGATTCATCGCGACATCAAACCGGGCAATATTTTGGTGACGCCCGATGGGATTGCCAAGCTTTCGGATCTTGGACTCGCATTTTATCTCAACGATGCGAACGACCCACGCGCAGGAAAGATCGTTGGTACGGCAGACTACCTTTCACCAGAACAGATTCGTACTCCAACCCACATCACCAGCAACAGTGATATCTACTCCTTGGGCTGCACGCTGTACTACGCCGTCACCGGGAAAGTGCCTTTTCCTGGCGGCAACTCGCACAGTAAAGCTCGTCGGCATTTGGAAGAGACGCCTTGGCATCCGAGAAGATTCAACGAAGAGGTCAGCGATGACTTCGTCGATTTAATCGGCGACATGATGGAGAAAGATCCGGCGCAGCGCATTCAGTCTGCGATGGAAGTCGCAGAACGGCTTAGCCCTTGGGCAGCTGATAACAGTCCACTGCTGACGGAAGAACTGGACGATAAACCTCGATGGACACCAGCTCCAGTGGGAGGAGTTGATGGTCAGGACACTGATCCAAATTTGGACGTGGCCGAACTTGCCATGTCTGAGATCTCGGACGTTAGTGGATTGCAGGGAACGTCTGCCGGTGGCGATTCCAACACCGATACCGGTTCATTTGTGTCGGCCGGCTCCAAACCAGCGGTTCCGCAATCAACCGTCAGTCAGTACACCAACGCCAAGCACCTGAAGGACGAGGTATCCTTCGGAATTTATACCATGGTGTTCGCGGTCGCGACTTTCTTTGCGATCGGTGCCCTTGTGGGATTTATCGCGGGTTTCTTTGCA
>CALKXO010000142.1 GCA_938003615.1 uncultured Pirellulaceae bacterium
CCGTAGAAGCTTCCCCTCCACGGTAGAAAAATTTCCAAACAAGGATTCATGATGATTTCCAAGCAACTTCCTGCGGCACTTGCTGTTGCCCTGTGCTCAATGATCTTTATCGCTTTTGGCTCTCCTGAAGTTGCTGCTCAACGAGGCGGCGGTGGACCAGGCAGCATGATGGGGAATTCGTCAATGGCGTTGCTGAGCGATGCCAAAGTTGCCGAAGAACTCGAACTTGATGAAGCACAAGTTGATGCACTGGATGAGCTTCAGGGCGATATGCGGAACGTCTTCCGTGAAACATTTGGCGGAATGCGAGATAAATTTCGCGATCCTGATGTTGATCGTGAGGCATTGATGCAGGAGATACGCGATTCAATTCAAGAAAAAATGGCAACCGTTGATGAGAAGCTAGAAGAAGTGCTACTACCGCACCAGATGTCGCGTCTTTCAGAACTGACCTTTCAAATGGAAGCCAAACGTGGCGGAACTCAGGGGCTGCTGAACAACAGCAAAGTCAAAGACGAACTTGGTTTGACGGACGATCAAATTGAGAAGGTAAAAGCCAAAGCAGAAGAGGTAAAAAAGAAGCTCGAAGAGCAAATCGTTAAGGCACGAGCAGATGCTCAGGACGAGATTCTGTCTGTGCTCACTAGAGATCAGCAGACCAAGATCAAAGAAATGCTGGGCGAGTCATTCACGTTTGAAGAACGCCGTGGTTGGGGCGGTGGCGGGAGGGACGGCGGCGGTCGTGGTGGACGAGACGGTGGTGGGCGACGCGGAGGCCGTGGTGGTCCTGGCGGCGGTGGCGGACCACAGCGCCCCGGTGGTGCTTAATGCAAGCATTAGTTGAAGAAACTTCGACTTACACGATCTGTTGTTTTGTCTTTTCAGACGACAGATCGTGTTTTCTTGCGTCTTAGGCGGGTTCACCCCGGTAGTAACCAATGAATCCTTGTGAGCAAAACATCCAATCGATTCGCAGAGCTTGAAAGTAGCCGATCTCGCCAGAGATTGGAAATTTTGTCGTAAGACATCCAAAGTCTGGCGACTTCGGCTACTTCTAATTTGTTTCGAATATTTAGAGTGACTCCTATTGGACGTTGGCCGTGACCGGAGAACAATCAAATAAAGTTAGCGCCGCAAACATTTAGTCCACGTGCTGACGAGCGTAGCTAAACGACACGGTTTCCGAAGCGAAATACAACTAACCCATATAAACCTCATCCCTGTTAGCTGTCAAAATCCAAAATTGAACCCTAAAACGCGCAGCGATTAATGGCGCTGTATATTTACACTCAAGGATTCTCACTCTAGCAGATATTGCCCTCTCATTTGCTGCCCTCTCATTTGCCCCTAGACTTGACTCCCATGGAAATCGGCTCAATTTTACTGGAACAAGGCTTGATCAATCCCGATCAACTTGCCTCCGCGCAGACGTCCCATCCGCTCTCAGGGGATGAGTTACTGGCCCATTTGGTCGGCAGTGGTGCTGTGGACAAATTTAAGGCCATGAAAACTCTGGCACGTGAAGCCGGTGTTGAATTCGTCGATCTCAATGACGAGGAAGTTGACCTCACGCTTTTAGAAGGTTTCCCCCAGAAGATTATCTACCGGCAAATCCTGTTCCCAATCCGCGAACAGGGAAACACGCTGTTCGTTGCGACCAGCGATCCGCTGAACTTCTATCCGCTCGACGAGATCAGCGCAGCCACAGGAATGATGGTTGAGCCCGTTTTGGCGGAGAAGAGCGAGATCGCGAAGCTGATCAAGACGCACTTGGGCGTCGGTGGCGAAACGATCGAGGGGCTGATCAAGCAGAAGATCGAAGAAAACGGTATCGAACTGCTCGAGGAACTGGAACTCGACGGCAGCGAACTTTCCGAAATGGCCCAAGAAGCCAGTGTCGTCCGACTTGTGAACGAAATTTTGCTTGAGGCAATCGAAACGCGCACCAGCGATGTCCATATCGAATCCCAAAAAGATTCGATGGTCATTCGCTATCGGATCGACGGTATTCTGCACACGCAACCCGTTCCATCTGAAATCAACCACTTTCGTTCGGCAATCGTCAGTCGCCTGAAAATTATGGCGAAGCTAAATATCGCTGAAAAGAGACTGCCGCAGGACGGAAGGATCAAGCTTCGGTTTAAAGGGCGCGATGTTGACGTTCGTGTTTCTGTCATTCCCATGATTCACGGCGAAAGTCTCGTGATGAGGATTTTGGATAAGGGCTCGATGGTTTTTAACCTTGAGAGTCTTGGCATGGCGGAGGAAACCCGCAAACAGTTCAGTGAACTGATTCGTATGCCCCACGGGATTATTTTGGTTACTGGGCCAACGGGATCGGGTAAGACGACCACGCTTTATAGTTCTCTGATCGAGATCAATGATTCCGCGACAAAGATCATCACGACCGAGGATCCGGTCGAGTATCAACTGGACGGAATCAATCAGATTCAAGTGCATCACAAGATTGGTCTCACGTTTGGGCACTCGCTGCGCAGTATTCTTCGTCACGACCCGGACGTCGTTCTTGTTGGTGAGATTCGTGATTTAGAAACTGCCGAAAACGCGATTCAGGCTTCGCTGACCGGTCACTTGGTATTCAGCACGCTTCACACCAACGACGCAGCCGGAGCGTTTACGCGCATGAGCGACATGGGTGTTGAGCCCTTTTTGGTTGCAAGCACCGTTGAAGCCGTGATGGCTCAACGACTGGTGCGGCGTTTGTGCGAGTGCAAAAAATCTGTGAAGCTTACAGCAGATGATGTGCCGTCAGATTTCCCGACCGAGAAACTTGCGGGCACCACGCTTTACGAACCGGTTGGTTGTCGGGAGTGCCGCAACGTCGGTTATCGAGGCCGTTTGGGTGTCTATGAATTATTAGTAGTCAACGATGCGCTGCGTCAACTAGCTCACGAGGGCGTTAGTACTTGGGAAATCAAGAAAGCGGCCATTGATGGCGGAATGAAAACATTGCGAGACGATGGCTGGTCAAAAGTTTTGATGGGGCACACTTCGATTGACGAAATTTTGCGTATCACCAAAGGCGACCGGGTCTAATCGACCACGTTTAAGCAACAGAGATTCATGCCAGAGTTCACCTACATCGCGCGCGGCCTAGACGGAAATAAAGTCTCCGGGACCATGACCGCAAATTCCGAACGTGAGGTGACCACTGCGCTGTCGAA
>CALKXO010000143.1 GCA_938003615.1 uncultured Pirellulaceae bacterium
GCGCTGGACCGACGGAAATTACCTGTTTGACAGCCCAAAGCCCGACCTTCCCCTGTCGCCATCAAAAAACTCATCCAAAATTGGACCTTCCGGCAAACCGAAACTAGGTCAAGATAGGTTTACCGACAGACACTAGTTAGGGCCAGTGACTCGTATGTCACTGGCCCTTTTTGTTTAGATATTGTGGAAAATGTCCCGCAATCGGTACTGCCAAGAAATGTGTGTTGGCGTTTTGGAAAATGACCGACCACGCTAAAATGCCGACTACTACACTTAGGCTTGGCACAATCAGATAATTTCAACTTGATCAAACAACACCATGTGCGCTGCAACATACAAAAGCGAGAACATCACCGTCCTTGAAGGCTTGGATCCCGTTCGTAAGCGACCCGGAATGTATATCGGTGGCGTTGGAATGGCAGGACTTCATCACTTGGTCTGGGAAGTCGTCGATAACTGCGTCGACGAAGCCATGAACGGCCACGCGACCGAAATCAGCGTACAACTCCATTCGGATGGGCGCACGGTGACGGTATCAGACAATGGCCGTGGTATTCCAATCGACAAACACAAAAAAACGAAAAAGTCGGCGCTGGAAACGGTGCTGACCGTGCTGCACGCGGGTGGGAAATTTGACGGCGACAACTACAAAACGGCCGGTGGTTTGCACGGTGTGGGTGCGTCAGTGGTCAACGCACTTTCTAAAAAACTGATCGCGGTTGTCAAACGAGGCGGGGCTCAATACCGAATGGAGTTTGCCAAAGGCATCCCTAAAACGAAATTGCAAAAGCTCAAAGGAGCGGTGCGCGGAACTGGGACCGCAATTACTTTCAGTCCCGACCCAACCATTTTTCCCAAAGTCGATTTTGATTCCAAGACGATTCGCAATCGCTTGGAGGTTGCCAGTTTTTTGCACAAAGCGGTTAAGGTTACCTTTCAAGACGATGTCAATAAAACCAAAGAGCTGTTCCATCACGAAAATGGCATCATCGACTATCTGACGAAGGTGACTTCCGAACGTAGTGCGCGGGCCATTCACGAACCTCCTTACGCGTTCTCTAAAGACGATACCGATCGGTTTGAGTTTGCCATTCACTGGACCGAATCGACGGACGAACATATTAGGTCATACGTCAACGGCATTACCACCGGAAATGGTGGTACTCACGAAAATGGCTTCCGCAGTGGGATCACCAAAGCCGTCCGCAACTACTTCGATCTGCATAACCTTGTGCCACGTGGCATCAAAATCTCGCATGAAGATATTCGCGAGGGGATGATTGCGATCGTTTCGGTGTTCATTCCAGAACCACAGTTTCAAGGTCAGACCAAAGACCGGTTGAACAATCCTGAAGTGGCGTCGGCGATCGAAAGTGCGTTGCGACCGGCGTTTGAGCAGTGGATGAACAACAACCGATCGGTGGCCGATGGAATCGTTGCCAGAATTATTGCCGCCGCGCGAGCTCGAGCTGCTTCGCGGGCCGCTTCGGCATCGATTTCGCGCAAGACCGGCGGTAAGCGGAACATGCTGCCTGGCAAATTAAGCGATTGCTTGGCGTCAGGCCGGAACCGTAGCGAGCTGTTTATTGTCGAAGGTGATTCGGCGGGCGGGAGTGCAAAACAGGGACGCGACCGAAACTATCAGGCGATCCTGCCGCTGCGAGGAAAGGTGCTCAATACCGAAAGTGCAACGCTAAAGAAGATCACCGAGAACAAAGAAATCCAGGACATGATTTCAGCAATTGGATGTGGGATTGGCACCAGTTTCAATATCGCAGGGCTACGATATGAGAAAATCGTTTTGTTGGCCGATGCGGATTCAGATGGTCACCACATTACAACATTGTTGTTGACGCTGTTTTATCGTCACATGCCACAATTGATTTCAGCCGGAAAATTGTACATTGCTGTTCCGCCGCTGTTCCGAATTGACATTGGTAAGGAAACGCATTGGGCGGCCGACGAGGAGCATCGGGAGCGGATCCTCGAAGCGTCCACCAGTCGTGCCACTCCTGAGATCACGCGTTTCAAAGGCTTGGGCGAGATGCCAGCAAAGGTGCTTTGGAACACGACGCTCAACCCTGAAACGAGGCGACTGTTGAAGGTCGAGGTGGATGATCATTTGGAGACCGACCGTGTGATCAGCGATCTGATGGGCAAAGACGCATCCGCGCGATTCCGGTTCATCATGGAACGCGCCGAGGAGGCTAGTGGAATCGACGTTTAGCCATCGCGCGGGGGACGCGCATGTTCCACAGCGCATGTTCCGCCACCGATGGACGATGACCATCAAGATTGCATGCGAAACCGACTGACCGTGGGGCTGGTCGGTTTTAAAAAATGCAACGTAGCGGAGTTTAATGTAGCGGACGACGCCGCGGGCTCCTGCGGCAGGATTGGAGCTGTATAAGCCTTCTCGAATAGTTCGCCCCAAACTCCGATGGCCGAATACTGGCCAAATACCGCGTCGGAAACCTCTTGTCGATGCACTCTCCTCTTGTCGATGCACTCTCGACGCGCACTTGTCACGAAGGCTTTTTCTTGGCGAACTTCTGCAGCGAAACCACAGAGGCTTCTCACCGTCTTGTTGCGACCTGCTTATGTATCGCTGCTGATGTATCGAAAAAATGCCGACTGCTGAATTATGCAACCGGCATTGATTGTTTTCGGTTCACCAAGGCTTGGCTTGGTGGACATCTTTTTTCCTACTCGATTCTAACCACGTTGGCGAACCACTTCTTCTCCATCCTCTTGTGCATCGGCGACGAAGTTGTCGACGTCCACATTGAGGATGATGCCGTCGAAGGTGTCAACGTTTCCGTTTCTGGATGTCGCGGATAGGAATCCGCCTTCCACAAACAGGTCATCCAAGAATTCAGTATCGAAGATGTCGTCAGCAGAATCGAGAAGAACTGTGCCTCGTTGACCAGCATTGATGTTGCCAACGGCGATGTCCGATTTGTTACCATTGGTTTTGGCAAATACTCGGTTGTCGGTGGACGTGCTGGTTAGGTTGACATCGGCAATGGTCAGGAAGCCGTTGTTGTTGATGACACGTACCAGTCCGCTGTTCATGTTGGCTTGGTTGAGTCGTAGCTGGCCAGTGTTGACAATTGAAATCGTGGTTTCACGCAGGCCTTCCTGTTCACCGTCAGGAATCGGCGTGCTGTTGACCGTTGCGTCAATCGATTTAACCCGGCTTTGAGAGTTGATGCCGTTGAACGTATCGTTGAGATTGTTTCCGGCAACCATCGTCAGGTTGTCAGCGACAACCAGAAGACCGTCTTTCGGGTTGTCATCACGAATGTCATCGTCGGCTGTCAGTACTACACCACCAGTTTGCTGGCGAACTGCAACGCGGCTGGTTACCACATCAGCTCCACTGCCGATCGCGGTCAGGCTGATTGCATCCGCCTCGTTTACGCCTTCGGACTGGATGTTGGTCGTGACCAAGTTTCCATTAGCGGTCGCACTGACTTTTCCATTTAGCGTGCGGGCGAAGTTCACATTCAGTGCATTTGCATCGGTGATTGAGATGTCGCCGCGATTCTGGGTCGCATCAGCTTTATCGCCGACGACTAAGTCGGCCGTTTTGATGTCAGTTGACAGAGCAATGCCATCAGTAGATCCGACCGACCGGTTCTTGGCGCTGACAAATACATAGTCCGCTTTAACCTGTTTTCCTGCTCCCGTGATGACGACATCGTCATCTGCGATCAGGAAAGCATCACCGACATTACCAACATCGATACTGTCGACGCGGATGTCGCTTGCGTCGCCGGTGGCGATCAAACGAATATCGTTTCTGTCATTTTGCACCCGCGTGCGGAGGTTGCCGCCGGAGATCGTTCCGCCCGCCGTGATGTTGATGCGACCATTTCCAACGTTGATGTCGCCCAGTGTCACCCCGTCAGCTTCGCGGATGATTAGGTTTCCAAAACTGTCACCTTCGATGGTTGCCGAAAGCGTGTTGACATCAGTCTCGAGGACGATTCCACCAAAGGTTCCTTCGTTAATACTGTTGCCAGCATTAATAACCAGAGAATCTGTCGTGACTCGTTTTCCGTCGAGCCATTGTGCGTCGTAGATATCGTCACCAGCGCCAAGTGTCAGTTGGCCGACTTGAATGTCGTTAACGCCAAGATCACGCACGGCGGTGATCTCTGCAGTGTCAGCGATAACACGTCGAGCCACTTGGTTGGAGCCCGCCGTCATTGTGACATTGGGAGCTTCGACGTTGCGTGTAAACATGTAAGCTCCGGATGTCAGTTGCGCTGATCCTCCAGCGATTACCGAATCGGAATACACGTCGCTTCGTGGAGCGATCAGAATCGCATCAACCGCAGCCTCGACCACTTTCGCACTCAAGTTGCCGTTGGCATTGACGGTAGCTGAACCTGTCTCGGAGACGACTCGATTCGTATTGACGCTGTTGCCAGCTTCTAATGTTACATCGCCAGAAGCAACAGCCTCTCCAACGTTGACTTTCTGTAGCGAGCTGAGACTAATGGCACCCATCGTGGAGACGACTTGGTCGCCAGTCAGGTTGCCGTCGCCTGCGTTGAGTGTTGCGTCGCCGATCGTGTTCACGTTGGTCACGGTCACATTTTCTGCTGCGGTGAGCGATGCGGTTTGCGCATCCACGGTGTTCACGTTCAGCACGCCACCTGAATTCAGGGTGGCGGCAGCACTGGCCGTTACCGAAGCGATACGAGCATTGTCACTCGTAGTGACGGTAACATTGTTGGCCGCAAGTGCTTCCGATTCGAGTTCGTTACCGGAAACGATGGTAATGTCGCCATCGTCAGCAGTAACCGTTCCGGTCACCATTGATTCAATCGATGTCAGGCTTACGTCGCCTGTGGTTGCGGTGACGTTACCGTTGCTGAGTGATGTTCCCGCGTCGAGGGTTACCGCACTAGCACTGAGATCGCCAGTTTCAATTTTTCCACGCGACGCTAGATCAACGATGTTGACCACGGTCAGATCACCAATCAGGATGTCCTCAAACGCGTCAATCGAAAGGCCGATAACATCAATGCCAGCGACGTTGACGCCAGCTCCCGAAACAAGCGTTGCGATCCCGGTTTTCGTGATGACGTCTTGGGTCGTAACGATGCTACCGGTTGCGGTCAGGTTGGCATTGTTTTGAGCCATCACCATCGCGGCAGTGATGTCGTTGAGGGCGCTCATGTTGATGTCGCCAACGGTCGAGACGACATTGCCCGCATTCAAACTAGTACCAGCTGCCAAAGTAGCGTCTGCTCCAGTCACACTTCCGGAAGTCAGTACAGCACCACTTTGAAGATTGGCCAGTCCAGTGTTGGAGACGACCGACGTCGAGGTCAGGTCTCCCGTCGCTGTTAGACTTGCCGCAAGCTCTGCTGCAACGGTTCCTGATGTTAGCGTACCTTGTGACGCGAGTGTGGCAGTTCCGTTAGTTGCAGTTACGTCTGTGGCAGTCATGTTTCCGACCGAAGAGATCGAAGTTGTTGAAGAGTTGACGGAATCGACAGTTAGGAGACTGCCAGATGTTAGCTGCGACGCGCCAACGGTTTCAACGTCGTCGATATCCATGATGCCATTTGAGATCAGCGCGGCTGTATCGCCCGTGACCTGTCCGGCAGTCAGGTCGGCCCCCGAGTTAATGGTCGCTGCAGCGTTATCTGAAGTGACCGTATCCACGACGATGTTTCCGGTTGTCGTCCGGAGAGTTGCGTTGCCAGGAGCGGTAACCGTTTGAGCGGTGATTGCCAATCCAGCAACCAGACTGGCAGAACCAGCGGTTGCAACAACGTTGGTTGTGTTGATGCTGCCACCCGCGTTGAGTGCCGCGCTTCGTGCGGTGATCAACGCCGAGTTAATGTCAACGCCCGCGGTTAAGTTCGCATTGCCATTGGTTGCCGTCACGGTCGGAGCATTGATGTTCGTGCCAGCATATAGGTTGGCATTTCCAGTCGTCGCGACGGTGCCCGTGTTCAGAGTTGCCTGTGAGATAAGGCCTGCTGAACCTGCTTTGACATCCATGAGAGTGGCGTTGCCGACGGAGGTGAGCATCACCAATGCACTGACATCGATGTTGCTGATTGCTGTAACGCCGTCAACAGTGATCGTTGTCGCTTGTCCAAGGATGTTGGTTATGTTTAGATCGGCATCAGTATCAATGATGGACGTGCCATTGGTTGAAGTAACCGTGCCTGCGATCAAGTTGCCAACAGAAGTCAATGTCGCATCGCCTGTTGTGGTAATGGAGGCGAGGTCAAGGATGCCATCGGTGGTAACCGTGGCTGTAGCGGCCATGATCTCTTCGATATCGACATCAGAGTTCGATGAGATAAAGGTATCGTTGACCGTCATGACACTGTTAATGGTAACGTCACCGGCCGCGTTAATCGTTGCGTCGTCTGCCATGATGTTTCGAACAGTGAGGTCGAACCCTGTGTCAATCGTGATCGAACTAGGGGTCTTGAGATCTAAGAAGGTCAGTGGTCCAGACCCATTGATGTCGATATCGCCACCGGTCGTCAGAATCGAGATCGAAGTGTTGCGAGGTACCTCAAGTGCACCACCGGTGTCGACAACTTGTGGCGTGGCTCCACCGCCGACACTGCCAGCAGCCGTAAGAGTGATGACTCCGCCAGCGGCGAAGTCATCAATCGTATCGTCTTGGAGGTCGTTAATGCTACCACCAGAGAGGATGCTAACGTCGATGTCTGATGAGACATTACCAACGAGGATGTCACCTACTGAAGTAATATCGACCGAACCGATAGATGAACTGACATCATCCAAAACCAGTTCACCAACGCCATGAAGAGCGACGGTTCCGTTGCTGCTGCTGACGTCGACGGTTGAGCCATCGGCGAATTCAATTCTTCCGTCAGCATCGGTCACTAACCCGGCAGGTGAATTGCCGCCAATTGTCATTGCGTCTAAACTGATAACTCCAGCAGCGGTCACGTCCAGAGCATTGTCGTCTTGCGCGTCGAGAATGCTCCCGCCGGCATCAATGTCGATCGTATCGCCAGAATCGAGTGAGCCGAGGAGGATGTCGCCAGTCGCATCAGCATCGATAGTGTTACCGGCAACCACTGAATCAAGCGTTACATTCCCTGTCACACTTACTCGCGCCACGTCGAACGCATTGACGTTTCGCAGAGTAATGTCGCCAAGTCCTTCGAGGCCAACGCTGTTGGCTGTCGATGTTGCATCAACGACCGAGCCATCGGCAAGGTCTAAGCCAGAAAGGGGAAGCGTTCCACCAATTTCACCATCTGCGGTTAGTGTGATAAGACCGCCTGCCGTTAGGTCTATGTCGTCAGCGTCGAAGAGGAGGTCATTGATGTTGCCACCGGTCGTAGTGATGTCGATCGTCGTTCCTGCGGCAACTGTATCAACATTTACATCACTGGCAGCCGTCACATCAACGGCACCTGCGATTGCTTCCACGTCTTGAAGCGTGATTTCTCCAGCCGCGTGGACAGAAATATCTCCTGCGGTGGATCTTGCGTCCAAATTGGTATCGACTGCCAACTCAATTTTCCCGGAGCTGTCATTGGTCGATCCTGCTGCAACATTGCCGCCAACTTCATCATCGGCGATTAACGTGATGACTCCAACGGTGCCAGTTGTTAGATCGACTAACTCGTCATCTTGCAGGTCATTGATGCTGCCACCTGTCGATACGATGGTGATCGGTGCGTCAGTGCTAACGAGAGTCGTGGCTGTTACTGAGCCAATTAAAATGTCTTCCGCAGCTTCAACGACAATCGAATTAGCGGTAACGTCACCCAGCGTTAGGTCGCCAACGCCCCTCAGTAGAAGATCTCCCGTGCCGGCGTCAGAGTTAATCACCGCCCCATCGGCCAGCTCAATT
>CALKXO010000144.1 GCA_938003615.1 uncultured Pirellulaceae bacterium
GTCGATCCTTTGAGAGAGCATTCATGCGCTCATTTTACGGGCACATCCCAAATCCGGTTTTACAATGACATCCGATCTAAATAATATTCAGTCACCGACTGTTCAAACGACTCTCTGGAGTCGGAAGCTACAGGCGTTTGCCGTCGTAGCGCTGGCATGTTTTCTTCTGATAAGTCTGGCATGGCCATTATCAGTTCGCAGTTTCGTCAGCCAAGGACAGATCGATGTTGACGTGATCAAAACACCAACCGCCGTGAGCTCATTCAAACAGCTCTTGGCCGATATCGTGCAACGACATACGTCCGTCCCAGCAATTTCCCGAGTGGCGACACAAACGCAAACGGTCATTTCCGGTCGTTCTCTCCAAAAGCTTTCTGTCAACGAAGACTTTGCTTCGCGATTCAACGTTCGATTGCTCAAGGGACCACAAGAAGGCATCTTTCATTTGAATGTCAGCTATCGGGGTAAGGGCACCAAGGCGGAGAACTACATGGTGAACCTGCTAACCGCCAATATCGCGCGCGACTTCCTTGCTTCCCCCGCAGCTCAGTTGGGAACCGGCAAGATTATCGCTCTCGCTTCACCACCATCACAAGAGTCACATTCCGACCACCTGATCGCCCAATCGGATCAGCTCAACGAACAAGCACAGATGATCTTTGCAAGACTCGAATCAAACGCTTATCAAGGCGGAGGATCCGGCATCGAAAAAATAGGCTCACCGTTTATGAACGTCGCTCACTCAACGGTTCCCCGGGCCAACACCGAAAGCGAGATTGCCGAGCTGAAGGATACCGTCGGTCAACTATCGGGGCTGTTGAAAGAATCACTTTCACGCAATTCCGGCGGAAACGAAGTGGCATTCTCAGTCCGCAGCGTGAGCGCCCAACCGACTCGCCCAATCGGAGGAGCACCAAAGCTACCGCAAATCTTGATCTTGTCTGCTTTATCCGGATTCTTAGCGAGTGTGGTTGCGCTGGCCTACCGTCCGTTCGAGCAGCGTGGCTTCGAAAACATCGCAAGCGTGGTCCATAAACTTGGCGTCCCCGTCGTCGCGACATTGGGAGATGTATCGGAGGCCGACCCCCAGCAAAATCAACAGATGCCCGGCTCTTGGGCCAACTATATCGTCCACTTTGCCGAACTGGCTCTCTTTGCCATCACGATTATTGCGATCGGTTTTTGTGTGGTTAACCCCGAGATCAGATCTGCATTCGCCGATAATTTGTTTCACGGATTTACCAAAATCGTTTGGATGTTCCAAAACTGAGTCTTCAGCGTGGTCCCCGCACTGATGCCTCAAAACAAATCAAAATACTGAGTTCGATTTAGATTTAGACTCAGCCAGCTTCGCTCAATAGGATTTCGTCATGTACGAGCAAACCTTTCAGTTTTCATCGCGCCCATTCAACAGCGTTCCACGTCTCGAAGACTTCTTCGCCGGTATCTCGTACCAGCAGGCGATGGATGTTGCCTACATGTGCGTCGATCGATCGACTGGTCCAGTGGTTTTGGTTGGATCCGTTGGCATGGGCAAGTCACTGATGTTGCAGAAAATCGCTCAGTCATTTGAATCGCGTTTTGATATCGTTCGCATCGAATGCTCGAGACTAGAGCAGCGTACAGAGCTGCTACAGTCGATTCTATTCGAGCTTGATCTACCCTACTCAGGGTTGTCCGAGGGCGAGTTGCGGCTAAGTCTGATGCGTTATTTAAAACAGAACGAACAGTCCAATGACGGTCTGCTGTTACTGGTCGACGAAGCCGATCGTTTGTCGGTGGAGCTGATTGACGAACTACGATTGATCACTAATCAACTGCGCGACGGCCGCTCGATCGTCCAGCTGGTTCTCGCGGGAACGCAACGACTGGAAGACTCGTTAACCGATGCGAAACTTGCCTCTTTCAACCAGCGTATTGCCGCTCGCTGCGTTCTTCAGAATCTGAACAAGAAAGAAACTGAACAGTTCATCTATCAGCATGTTAAAAATGCGGATCGTCAAGGCGAGGAAATTTTCGATAGTGAAGCCATCGACGAAATCCATCATAACACAGACGGTTGCCCGCGTTTAATCAACCAGCTTTGTGATCAATCACTGATTCTCGCTGCCAGCCGGAACAAGCAACCCGTCGATCGCGCGCTGATCCGTGAGGCTTGGGCGGAAATGCAAAACATGCCGATTCTAACTGATCCATTTGACGCTGGATTTTCCAACGCGGCAGATGATCTCTTGGGCCAGATGGAATCCGGGTCAGTCGTTGAATTTGGACAGCTAGGCGACAGCGCGCTGGCGTCTTCGTCGGAGAACAATCTCGAGATTGTCGGTGACGAAGATCCTTTCACACCTAACGCCTCCGATGAACCTCAGAACGAAATTTACGAGGAAGCATCTGACGATTCAACTGAAGAGCAAACTGAATCTGACGAAGCGTCCGACACTCAAGAGGAACCGACGCACTCCACACCGTCTGGCCTTCAGTTCGTAACGCCTGCGTTAGGTGGCTTAGCCGCCTTCAGTTCTGATCCATTTGCTCCTCAAAACGAAGAAGAGCGACTCGAGGACGGCAATACAGAATCCGATCGAATCTCGTCGCTTGAGCAGGAGCAGAACGATTTGTTCGAGCAAATCCGTCATCAACAAAACAACGTTGTAGATGACAGTAGCGATCAAAGCGATGAAGAAGTACGGACTGCATTTGAGGTACTTGGCCTGAATGAACAAGGCATTGAGCCTCCGATCGTAGATGAAATGATCCCCGCGGACCCCTTCCGTCTTCCAAGCGAGAGCGCGGACAGCGTTGATCCGGATGTCGTTGCCGAAGATGAGCGCGACGATGCAGATGATGCTTCCCCTTTGCTTCGCGCAACCGAAGATACCGTTGGTTCAATCGAGAACGAGTGCACTTACGATCAAAACGGAACCATTGATGACACGGCGCATCCCCGTTCGTTGAACAAACCCAGCATCGAAGATCAGCTTGGCCTTACAGATCCAGAACCAGACGAACCATCATCATATCAGCCACCCAGTTTTGAGCAGCAACCTGTTGTCGAACCAAACAACTTCGACAGCTCAACCGATGGTGACAGCTCAACCGGTGGTGATGAGTTACCTGAAAATACGGACGCGCCCACTTCTCCATACGCCCATGGAAACGCGGTTGATCCATTTGCTGAAACATTCGAAGAGGAGGAAATGTTGCAAGACGCCTATTCTCCGTTCGTTGCACAACAAAACCAAGCATCTCTCGAAGTGACCTCTGATCAATTGAGTCATTTGACTCCACTTGATGAAGGTCACGATCCGGACCAAGTGGAAAATGCAAACCCCTGGAACGCACAAACTCCAGAACTGGCAATCGAAGAGCTTGACGAAACAGAAGTTTCAGCTGACTCACCTGAGTCCACCGCGGGTTTCCGTGCGGGCAATGTAGAATCAATCGGGACGGGTGACTTTGTCTCCAATGAACCGCTACAAGAAGAGCAGGACTTCGAGCCGACCCACTCTTCGGCACCTCCTAAAAATCTGTGGCAACTCGATCCAGCAACCCAGTTTCAGCTGCCCGATTTGGTCGAAACGGAAACGCCATCAACGTTTGTGCCAATTCCATCGGTTCCCAACGAGCTTGGACCTGTCTCGTTCTCGAAAGAAGAAATCGCCCACGAGATTTCAGCGACAACCGAAGATCCTTTTGCACCTCAAGGAGAATTGGCCGAGAAGGCTAGTGCGGAAGCTCCATTGATTGCCCAATCATACGCCCCTCCCGTGGACGAGGATCTTGAAGCGCTGACGAAGGACCTCGATTCAGCCGCAACTTTTGACTACGTCCACCCACAAAACTCAGCAGAAAACCCAGCAGATGATCCGGAGCGCCAACCTCCGGTTCAAGGGGGTAGCTTGCAGGGAGGCATGATGGACCTGAACGATCTCGTTCCGAGCCATATGCTTCAGGATATGGAAGCAAGCAACGTCGCCCAAAGCCATTCAATCGTTCAGCCTGAGAGCCAATCAACTGCAATACCAACGGAGTATCCGCGTGATAATTTTGCAGCTCGCGCAGAGTCCACAAATCTTGGTGGTTCCTATTCGCCACATGCAGAAATCGATGGGCTCCGGTCACCCACCTCCAGTGCAAATGACGAAGCACGTCGGAACACCGAAGAGTTTACGCGAACGTTCAATGCTCGGCGTGAAATTGAGGCAGCATCAGAAATCGAAGCATCCGAGCAGTTAACGTCAGAGCAGTTAACGTCCGAGCAGTTGCAAAGCCATCAGCAGCCACAAGTGCAAGCCGACGCCTCAGACGCCAGTACTCCAATTCCAAAAGAACAGTCACAGGAAATTCTAAGAGAAATTTTCTCTCAACAGCAGATCCTTGACCAAGTTCATTACACCGACGGCTCTCAACCAGAGGTCAACCCACCAGCCCCCGGAACGATAGGAATGGGGGAACAGCACGATAGCCAGCAGGCATCAGCCCCCCATGCCAACGGTGCGGACTCTGTTTCTGTCGAATGCCCTGTAACTGAATACGAGGGCTACCAGCAGCCAGGGAATCCACCTGCAGAGCATGATGATCGCGACATGCTTTACGTGAATGAGTCTCAGCAATACTCGCCGCCAGAGACTCCACCAACACCTCCTCACCCGCCGTTCCCGAACGTGACCACATCAACCGGAAACGCGGAACGAATGGACTATAACCAACTCTTCGATCAGCTAAGAAATGCTCCGGAGCAATAGAAGAACTACTATCGACAGCCGGCAGGAATTTTGGGATTCAGCAGGCAGGGCGGATTGCCCAAAAAAACTGATCTAGCCCCCCTACCACCAACAACGCAACCAACAGAGGCCGAAGATGACATCGACAGTTTCCAGTCAAACAGGCCGGCGTTGGCTTGAAGCACAA
Organism: uncultured Pirellulaceae bacterium; assembly: GCA_938003615.1. Classification (GTDB taxonomy): domain Bacteria; phylum Planctomycetota; class Planctomycetia; order Pirellulales; family Pirellulaceae; genus Mariniblastus. The sequence continues at coordinate 4,912 of CALKXO010000144.1, forward strand.
AACCCAGCCACCATGGAATACGAACCTTCTACCGCGACCATCTCTGTCCGTTCTGTCGAAGAGGGAGCGGGCGTAAAGGGATATGGGATCGTAGATCTCAATGCAGCTGACATAAAGCCGATGCAAAACGCAGCTGAACGAGTACAAGCGTCTGACAACGCCGAAGTAATTCCAAAGCCTGAATTTTACACAGAGTCTATTTACAAGCAATTGCATGGCGCCGCCGGGACGCCACCAATCCAACATTTGAACTCCATCGTGGTGCCCGAAATGAATACTCCTCCATCCGCCCCTTCAAACGCAGCATTTGATGATCACCAAATCGTCTTCGTTGCTATTCCAAATGTGTCAGCGCCATCTCCTACTGAGGTGCAGGCGGACATGAAAATCGTCGAAGTCCAAGACGTTGAGAAAATCGTCGAAGTCCAAGACGTTGAGAAAATCGTCGAAGTCCAAGACGTTGAGAAAATCGTCGAAGTCCAAGACGTTGAAAGTCCGGAACCAGTCTCCGAGGCGGACGGCGAAGCGCATGACGAGATCTCAACGCTGATCGACTCAATTTTCCAACGCTTCCCGCTGGCCGCATCGACGGTCCTGTTGTTCGTCGGAACCGAGGAGAATCCACACGTCGACGAAACCTGCGCGCGTGTGGCATCGGCAATTGCTTCCCGCAACGTCGGGGACGTGTTGCTGGTTGACGCCGACTTGGATGGAAAACGCTTGACCAAGGCAAGTGGTTTGACAGGCCAAACAGGATACTCAGAATGCATCAATCGTAGTCATCAGTGGCGAGAGAAAATTGTTTCCCGCAACGAATCATCTTTTGGATTTCTCCCTGCCGGAAACGACGGCATTGATCGTTGGAACGCAAAACAGCTGCTGATCAATTCGGTGGCCGAGATGAAAAACGACTATCAATTTGTCTGTGTGTCGGCAGGAAGTGCCCACAGCAATCATGCCAAACTCTGGTACGACACGTGCGATGGCAGTTACTTGGTTGTCAGTCTCAAGTCCAGCAATGAGACAATCGCCAAATCCTCGGTCAATGAACTCAAAGCCGGTGGAGCACGTTTGCTCGGTTGCATCGTGACCGACGTTTAATAAGATATCGCTTAACCCAACCAGCGGACAGATCGTCTACAAAATCGTACGAAGCTGTTGATGTCGCTCGACATCAGCCTTTTCGTTGGTCGTTAGAACATCGCAGGTCGTTGAAACACCGATAGCCCGAAATATGGCGAGTCAGGCGATATTTCCATCATGCCGTTCACTCCGGAGATAACTCATGCACGTTTTGGTAACTGGTGGCGCTGGATACATTGGCAGCCACACCTGTCTTGAACTGCTTAACAACGATCACCACGTGACCGTGATCGACAGCCTCGTGAACAGTTCGCGCGAGTCCTTGCAGCGCGTGGAAAAGCTGACGGGAAAAAGTATCGCGTTCCATGAAGCCGATCTGCGGGATCGGGATGCGATGGACAAGATCGTCGGCAGCGAAAAATTCGATGCGGTAATCCACTTCGCGGCTCTCAAGGCAGTCGGCGAGAGTGTGGCCAAGCCACTGGAATACTACGAAAACAATCTGGCTGGAACTTTGAACCTTTGTTTCGCGATGCGTAAGCACGGTGTCAAGAATTTTGTCTTCAGCTCGAGTGCCACGGTTTACGGCATCCCCAAGTCTCTGCCATTGACCGAAGAATCAGACACGCCGATCCACGAGGTGACGAATCCTTACGGCCGTTCGAAATTAATCATGGAGTACATTCTCCGCGATTGGCAGGCTTGCGATCCTTCGATTAATGTCGCGTTGTTGCGCTACTTCAATCCTGTCGGCGCCCATGAGTCGGGTGAAATTGGCGAAGACCCCAACGGCATTCCCAACAACCTGCTGCCATACGTCTCGCAAGTCGCAGTCGGAAAACTAGAAAAATTACGCGTCTTCGGCAGCGACTACGATACGGCCGACGGAACCGGCGTCCGTGACTATATTCACGTTGTCGATCTAGCGGTTGGGCATGTGTTGGCGCTAAGGAAACTTGAGCAGAACCCCGGCGTCGTAACTTACAACTTGGGCACGGGCCAAGGTTACAGCGTGCTGGAGATCGTCAAGGCATTTAGTGTGGCAGCCGACAAAGAGATTCCGTACGAGTTGGTAGAGCGTCGCCCTGGCGATATAGCGGCATGTTACGCAGACCCTGCAAAAGCTGCTGAGGAATTAGGCTGGACGGCATCACGCGGCATCGAAGAAATGTGTGCCGACGGGTGGAAGTGGCAGAGCCAGAATCCAAACGGATTCAAAGGTTAGACGCCGAGCGTCGACGTTGCAATTTCTTGTGCGGCCATCTCTACATCTCCTGACTGCTGCCAGTTCAGCGGCCAAAGCCAGAGCCCTCAAACCAGAGCCATCAAGGTAGAGCCCTGTTCCCTCGCCTCTTCATGTCTGACTGCGTTCCGCTGTCACGCGCTTCTATCGTACACAGATTCCTGTAGCAGAAACGGCTGAATGCCGATAACCACCAATAGCCCCCTCCCCTCGTCGCTTTCGACACCCCTCCTTATTTCCTAGCGGATTGCCGCGCGTCTAAGAAATCGATGCCTAGGCAGTCAATGCCTCGCCCATCAATAGCGCGAAACAGAACAGCTATTCCAAACGCGTTTACTTCTCCTCCTCACACCAATGGAACGCATCCATGCGATTCTTCATGATTCACAAACTCCGACTGAGCAACGCCTGTTTTGTGATGCTCGCCACCGCTGGCTGCCTGTTGGCGACCGACAAAGCATTTGCGCTGCAGAACAGTTCGCTGCTGTCAGTCTTCTCCGCCAGCACGACTGCATCTTCCGGCGACTTCAACTTCACTAGCAGCACCGCGCCGGATCTATCAGGCTCTAACTGGGGCCTCGGTGTCAACGAAAACGATGTCTACCACGCCGCGCTTAAACACACCCAAACCGGCGGTCCTGCCAATCGTGATTGGGAGCTGCGAATCGGGCGAGGAGGACAAATCTACTCGATCCGCAGCGACGTAGGAGAGATCGTGCCTCCGCAGTCCATTGGACGCCCCTACAACGATGAAGTCTTCCAAGCTATCTCCGTAGATACTTCTCCGCGCGATTCAGGTGGACAAGCGGCCTTCTACCATCAGTCAGGCTACTACGTCGACGGCACCAACGTGACGCAGCCAACCTTTGCTCCGATGCTGGCCAGCAGTTCTGCCGAGTCCAATTCATGGGCGACGCTCTCGCTTGCCGTGCAAGCCGATACGGAATCAACTCCACAACAACCCGGCGGGCTACTGAACTACCAGCGCACGCGCGACCTTGGTGGCGGCGTCATCGAGGTCACTCACTCGATCTACAACTTTGGCAGTGATCGAGTCAACTTTCACAACCTGCCTTGGGGCGGCGTACGAAAAACAGTTTTCGATAACATGCTGGTTTCCAATCCGGGCGGAGGCTTTACCGATAGGCTGATCGATGATTTTGATCAAACTGCTAACCAAGTCGTCACGTCTGACAACACTGGTGGTTGGGCCGCGTTTACCGAGGGCACCGCAGGTTCCGACAGGGGGTTGGCGTACGTGTTTGGCAACACTGACAACCATCTCGCAGAGTCATGGCAAACATCCAAAAGCTCTTGGCGCTGGGGCGATGGAGGTGGAGACTTTCTTGGTATTCCAATCCGCGATTTCAACGTTGGCACTTTTCGCCGGGAAGTCGATGTGAATCCGGGAGATCTGTTCGAGAGCCGCTACTTCATGGTGTTGGGCGATGTCGATCATATCGATTCAACCATCGCCGATCGTGACTTAGTGGCCAGCGCGACCTATGACAAACGAACCATCGGCGAAGCAGATTCTGACTTGCTGGGCTGGTACATCGTCGACGACAACGGAACATTGTCGATTGTAGAAAGTGATCTAGGAGACGCGTCGGATTTCATCACGTATGCCCAACCGGTAAACGGATCAACGCCGCTGTTTCTGCTTGAGGACGCTGAGGGTAACGAGTTTGTGAGTGTCGATCCTTACGCATTGAGTGAAACGCCGCACGATGGAATTACAGACTACAAGGGAATACTTGGTTTCGTATTGCCCCAAGATGTCACCAGTGCAGATGGTAACTACGTCGAGTTGAATGCTGTGTTCGCCGGAAAAGAAAATTATCTCAACACGGATCCGGGAGCCACATTTTTTGCTTTGCCTGGTATCTCCAGCGTCCCAGAGCCATCGGCGATCGTGTTGTTGATGTTTGCTTCGAGTGGACTTTGCCTACGAAGACGAAAGAAAGTCTAGAACGTTCTCTCGGACGTCTTTCTCTCCGACGTCTGCTAGGCAGCGCGTCGAACTTGCCCCGAATCGGCAACAGTTTTGGCAAGACTCTCAACCGCATACTCTTGCTCGGCTAATGTCAGCTCCGGGAAAATTGGCAGGGCCAACACTTCCGCCGCGGCTTGTTCGGTCACCGGCAGGCTGCCTTCGCGATAGCCCAAGTACTTGAAACAGGCTTGCTGATGCAGCGGGATCGGATAGTAGATCTCCGATCCAACATTCTTTTCTGCCAATTGGTTGCGTACCGCATCGCGCTGTCCGCCGCCAATGCGAATCGTAAACTGGTTCCAAACGTGTTCGTTACCCTCTGTCGACGATGGTGCTGACACGAGGTCGCTAATCCCATGCTGTTTCAACAGCCGGTGATAATTAGCAGCATTTTCTTGACGTCTCGTTGCATAGGAATTCAGGTGCTTCATCTTGACATTCAAGATCGCCGCTTGGATCGCATCCAGACGACTGTTGACGCCAATCACTTGATGAAAGTATCGAGGTTTCATTCCGTGATTAGCAAACAACCGCAAACGCTCTGCCGTTTCTTGGTCATTGGTCGTAAGCATTCCGCCATCGCCCATGCCGCCAAGGTTCTTGGTGGGGTAAAAACTGAAACAACCAACGTCTCCGATGCTGCCGGATCCCTGTCCTTCGAACGAAGCACCGATAGATTGAGCGCAATCTTCGACGACTTTCAAATTGTATTTGTTTGCCAATTCCATGATTCCACCCATGTCGGCACACTGTCCGAACAAGTGAACTGGAATGATGGCTTTTGTTTTGGGCGTGATCGCTTGTTCAACCTTTGCAATGTCGAGATTGAAGGTGTCCGGGTCGATGTCAACGAATACTGGTTCGGCTCCTAGACGTGTAATGGCTGACGCTGTTGCGAAGAAAGTAAAGCTGGGGCAGATAACACGATCGCCTTCGCCTATCCCTAGCGTCATCAACGCGACCAGCAAGGCATCGCTGCCGGATGCACATCCAACGGCAAACTTGGCTCCCGTCGCCTCGGCCACGGAGGCCTCCAATTGAGCCACATGAGGCCCGCCAACGAACCATCCTGAATCATATATATCCGAGATCAATTCCAT
>CALKXO010000145.1 GCA_938003615.1 uncultured Pirellulaceae bacterium
GTTGCCGATCTTTCTAGGCATCCTGTTGCACGGTATTTGCTACGACTTTTTCTTTGTGTCGGGCATGATTTACACGGACAAAAAGGCGAGTCCCGAGATACGTGGACAAGCCCAGTCGTTGATCGTGATGCTCACGCAAGGGCTAGGACTGGGAATCGGTGCCCAAGCCTTTGGCTGGTGGACCAATCGGTGTACGACGGGTGACGATGTGGATTTTGCCACCTTCTGGTTTGTCCCAGCGGCTTTCGCGCTGGTCGTGATGTTGTTCTTCGCTGCGTCGTTCTGGGATCGTTCTACCGATGAAGGTTCGAACCTAGATGCAAATTAGGTTCGCTGCTCAAAGACGTGGGAATCCAAACCCGTGTGCATCTGCGTCCACGCGTGGTTCAAATCATCTCATTAGAAGATGCTTTGACCGGCGGCCAGAACGCGAGCAACATGATCGTTGTGGCTAATAAGGCGATGAAAAAGGGATACTGAAACAGTTGCTGGTAATCGACAAAACGCTGGCCATCGGTTTCCACCGAATAAATTTCGTGAAGTTTGGGGGCGACGATTCGAGCGATGATCGGCCCGCCGCCAAACGACATCAAATTAAACAGTCCCTGCGTCGTGGAACGGTCTTCGGTGGGCAAGAATTCATCCACGAAGATAAATACCGTCGCGAAGAAAAACGCGTGGCAAAGTCCGTGCAAAAATATCGCGACGATGGCTGCCGCCGGTGTCGGCCAAAACGCAAACAGGCCGAATTTGATGACCTGCCCTACTCCGCCCACGATCAGAGTCGTTCGCCAGCCAAATCTTGCTAGGAAAAATCCAAGTGCGGACATGGTTGCAATTTCGGCGACCTGGCCAACGCTCATGATTGGCATCACCCATCTCTGTTGGATACCGATGCTAGTGAGGTATCCATCTGCCCACAAAAAATAGGTGTCATGGATTGTGGAATCCAACATGGTCACCAACCAAAGCACCGCCACAAAAGGAATCGCCAGCGATTGGACCGCCTTCAGCCAAGCGACCGACTGCGTATCTCGATTGGGCGGTGTGTGTGGCAGCCACAAACTGTATGCTGCGAAAATTAAAGATATTACGCCGGCTAACAGGAAAATATATCGCGCCGTCATCGGGTCATTGTCCAACAGGAATACCATCGGCCAGCAGGCGACGATCCAACCGACGGTGCCTCCCATTCTGACTTTACCAAAATCACGTTTGGCGTTCGCCATAGCGCCGAATGCGATTGAATTGGTAATGGAGAGGGTTGGGACGTAGAACAGACAATGCACCCACATCAATAGTGTGAACCACGTCCGGTCGGTGATAGCGAACATGCCCAGCAGCGTCAATGCGCTGACGAATTGGCTGAAAGCGAGGAATCTCTCAGCCGCAAAATTTCGGTCTGCGAACTTGTTGCCAAAGAACACCGCGACGATGGCGGAGGCTGGAAATGCGAGCAACACGATCGATTGACCGATCGCTGAGAAATTGAGGCCATCGGTCCCCAAGTAGCCAAACACCAGCGGTAGCCACGCCCCAAGAATTGCGAATTCGAGAAACATCATCCACCAAAGCGTAGCAATCAACAACGGGTTACGTTGGGCGGATGAGTGGTCCGGCGCGAGTTTTGAAGTAGTCAATTAGATCGGTGTTTCATGATTTGTGCAATTTGCGTAAACGTATCCAAAACGAATTGGCCGAATTTGCCCGGCATTCAAGTATTCAATGGACGTGACTATCCACAGGCGATGTCATCTACAGGCGCCGTCATCTACAGGTGCTGTCAACTAAATTAGTCAAATCAACTAAACCGTATCCGCAAACGCCTGCATGTCGGCGGCGTAGGCATCTAGTCGCTTCTGCAAATTCTCTTTGTCTGCAGCCAAGTCACCGATCTCGTCCTTGCCCAGATACGCAAACATGTAGAACTTCACTTTCGGCTCGGTCCCAGATGGTCGGGCCGCAACGTAGTTTCCGTCGTTGACCGTGTCGAACATCAGTAGATTTCCAACCGGCCCCTCAAACGACTCGCTGGTTCCATCTGCGAAATTTCGTTTCAACGAATCAAAGTCTCTGACACATTTGATAACCAGTCCACCGATCGATTTTGGTGGATTGCTACGGAATTTTTCCATCAGCCGCTGCATACGTTTCATGCCGTCGGAGCCTTCCATCTGGATATTGATCAGTCTTTCGGCATGCAGGCCGTACTTGCCATAAAGATCATCCATGTGCTGGTGCAACGATTTTCCTTGCGCTTTCACCTCAGCGGCTAGCTGGCTCATCAGCATACATGCGACCGCACCATCTTTGTCCCGGCAGTATTGTCCAACCAAATATCCGTGCGACTCTTCGGTCCCAAAAATGAATTCTTCAGGGCTCTGAATATCCATCACGCTACAGATCCATTTGAAACCGACAAGGTTCTCATAGTGACACTTAATTCCGTATGCATCGCAAGCGCGTTTGATCATCATTGTGGTGACCAGCGTCGTGACGACGTAGTTGTCCGGCGCCAGATTCCCCGCAGCCTTGCGTTTCTCCATAACATAGTCGGCCAACAGGACGCCAAGTTGATTGCCGTTGAACGTCGCCCATGGGCCGGCGGTGTCGGTTGTCAACGGCGCCGCTGCTCCCAGACGATCACAGTCCGGGTCGGTTGCCATAATCAGATCACTGCCGTTGCCTTGCGCGTGTTCAATGATGGCATCGAAGATCTTAACGTTTTCAGGATTGGAAACGTGGCCTGGAACATTGGGGAAATCTCCGTTAGGTTCCCGATGCGGTTCGTAGATCTCTAGCGACTCAAAGCCAACTTTCTCTAGCAGTGTTTTGACATTCGCCTCGCCGACTCCGTGCAGCGGACTGTAGATCACCTTCAAATCACGCGGTCCATCAAAACTATGTTTGACATGCTCGGCCAGCAGCGCCGCGTCGGCTTCCTCGGTGACGATATGGATTTTGCCATCGGCAACGGCTTGGTCAAAATCGGCAACTTCAATTTCGTTGACCTGTTCGACTTTTTCAATGACGGCTTTGTCGTGGGGCGGAATCAGCTGCGCTCCGCTGGACCAGTAGACTTTCACCGCATTGTCGCTAGGCGGGTTGTGGCTGGCGGTCACCATGATGCCGCAATCGCATTTCTTCAGTCTGACTAGATAGGACAGCTCTGGTGTGCTGCGGTATTGGTCAATGAAAAAAACCTCAAAACCATTGGCTACCATAATGCCGGCACACAATTCGGCAAACTCGCGCGAGCGGTGGCGGGTGTCGTAAGCGATGGCAAACGACCACGGTCCGTCAGGTTTGATTTCACGTACGTAGTCCGCGAGGCCCTTGGCACTTTCGCCAATGGTGCGCGCGTTGATGGCGTTGCTGCCAAACGGATACATGCGGCCTCGACGGCCCCCGGTGCCGAAGGGGATGACCGTCCAAAATACGTCGTCCAGCTTCTGCCACTTTTCCTGATCGATGTGTTCCGTTATTTCCGGAACGTAGGCCGCGTACTTGGGGTCAGTCAACCAGTCTTCAAGATTCTTAACAGCCGCGGCGGAGATCAACTCACTGGCTTGAGCCTGTTGAACGCGGGCGATGTAGTTTTGCGTATCGATCTTCGTATTGGCCATAATCTTTGTTTCAAAAGTGATAAGTTGCGCTTCGAAATCTACTTGGTTCGGGCGAACCAAGCGTCTACCAGTAACGCTCAAGCACGATTTGCCCTGGTGCTTTGCTGCGGTGTTTTATCATGTCGCGATTGTTTAGCAAATCTTCCATTGAGTCTAGCATTGCTGGGTTGCCGCAGAGGAGCACCGATGCTGTGGCGACCGAGAGTTCGCAATCGGCAGCCTTCTCAAGCTGTCCGCTGGCCAGCAGTGCCGGAATGCGTCCACGCAATGTGTTTTCCGATTGCTCGCGCGTCAGACTTTGAACCAGTGCGAATTTGCCAGGGTACTTTTCTTTGTACGCGTTCAACTCATTGGTGTAAGCCAGATCGTTGGCATGCCTGACCCCGTGCACGACTACGATTTTCTTAAACCGCTTCCAAGGCTCATCGGTGCGAAGCATGGCGATGTAGGGAGCCAGTCCCGTGCCAGTTGAGATCAACCACAGGTGGTCCGCGTCTGGCGTCTTGCTAAGTCTGAATCGACCGGTGGCTTTGTCGTTGACCAGAATTGGGTCGCCTACTTTTAGCGAGTCAAGCTTCGGCGTCAGCTCACCCTCGGGCACGACCACGATAAAAAACTCAAGCTGATTCCCGTGAGGCGAGGCGACCGAATAAGGACGGTTGATGATTCCATCTTCGTCACCTTCTTGGCCTTCCTTGTAGACGCCCAACTGCAAAAACTGTCCCGCTTCGAAATCTTGAACATCAGGAGTTTCAATCTTGATTGTAAAAAGTCCGTCAGTCCAGACTTTCTTATCAATGATTTTGGCTTGGCACCACGTTGGCATAGCGAACTCGTTTTGACGGGTGGGAAAGGGGTAAGATTTTTTGGGCCCCGATATCATCGAATGATTTTCCAAGTAAATCAATAGTCCGTCAAAGCCAATCAAGGTTCAAGCGGTCGCTTTTTTTTCCAGAGACTAACAATCTCGCCATGGTCAAACGCCAGTTCGATTTTGTCGTCAAGACTTTTCCATTGCCAGTCCGCGGCATCATCGGCAGCGACTGGCGTTTGCGTGGGGGCAACGATGGCCTCAAACGCCGTGGAAATGACACGCGTTCGCGGGTCGCGGTCAATGCCCGAAAAGGTACCAATCTGGTGAACCGAGAGCGCGTCAAGGCAAGTTTCTTCCTTGAGTTCGCGCGCGGCGGCGTGTTCCAGCGTTTCGTCCATGTCCAAAAAACCGCCGGGCAATGCCCAGCATCCTTGAAATGGGGCATGTTTGCGCTGGATTAGCAAGAGATGTTCGACGCCATCGATCACGCGCGTGACGACAAGGTCCACACTTGCGGCCGGACGGGGGTATTCGTATTCAAACATGGGGGACACTTGTTCTGGGGCGTTTGGTAATCGCTAAGCCGGATGGTATTTTAGGTGACGGGGGCGGAAGAAAAGAAAGTGCAAAAATTGTTTGGGGTGAGTCTAACAGAATAAGATCCAATACCAGACTAGTCCTTAAACAAGCGTTCATTTGCTCTGTAGGATCAAAATAACGAAACCCGCCCCGAGTTTTTGCGGTTGAATTGTTGTTAAAACAAAACAACCCAAAAACTCAAAAACGGATTTCGAGTGAAAGCCAAATTACGAAAACAGCTTGCCGAACGCAAACGCCAACTCGCCAACTCGCCAAACGACTCAATTATCAAGGTAGCTGACCATTTTGCGCAGCCCCGTTTTTTACGGCACTTTTGTTCGATGCGCAGTTGAGAATCGGTGCTGAATTCGACTGGCTCTATGCTGGTGGCGGTCTTTTTGCCTCAATGGCTTGGAGCTCGATCTCAAATAGCGACCTTCCAGTATCAATCCATTG
>CALKXO010000146.1 GCA_938003615.1 uncultured Pirellulaceae bacterium
TGCGCTGGACCGACGGAAATTACCTGTTTGACAGCCCAAAGCCCGACCTTCCCCTGTCGCCATCAAAAAACTCATCCAAAATTGGACCTTCCGGCAAACCGAAACTAGGTCAAGATAGGTTTACCGACAGACACTAGGCTATGATTGGACCGAAGAACTGAACATCGGCGATTTATGCGACGCCGGGCATCAGTTGCGACCGCACATTGTCTGGTTCGGCGAGTCGGTTCCCATGTTGCCCGAGGCGATCCACCAAACCAAACAGGCCGACATTGTGATCATCGTCGGGACCAGTTTGCAGGTCTACCCAGCGGCAAGCCTGTTTTCGTATGCTAAGCCCTCCGCGCCGGTTTACTACGTTGATCGCGCTCCGGCATCTACGATGGAGACTCAGAGCCGCAGTAATTTTGAAACCATCACCGACACGGCCGCCAGTGGCGTTCCGAAATTGGTGAAGCGGTTGATAGACGATCAGTAGGTTTTTATTAGTAGGTTTCTCTCTCCGAGAGAAATACCGCGACCAGTCTCTCGGAGAGGTTGTGAATTTTTGAGACATTGCTTTTGTAAGGATCGATCGCGCAGTTCGTAGTACCGGCTTTAGCCGGAATTTGACAGGATATCCCGGTTCCATTCCGCCTAAAGGCGGTACTGCAAACATCCTAGCGAAAAATTCACAACCTCGGAGAGAGACAGCTACTGATCGCTTCCAACCATCGAAACGACATGATAAACGTGAATCACTGCTTGATCATTCTTGTGATTGCAACCTGCGTAGGCTGCTGGGAGGACGCTGCTCGACCTGTGGTGAAAGAGTTGCCTGTTCCGCCAGCAGCTGTTTCAGCTGAAGTCGAAAGCTCAAGATCAAGCGAAGCATCACTGCCAGACGATGATCAATCTTCTCAACCGCACTCCCCTGCCCTGTCATCGACCCTATCACCAGCCATCACTGCTTTCCTAGAGAAATTTGACGTACTGTCCGCACGCGGATTTGTGCCAACGTTGCGATCCGGATCAACAGGGATTGGGTACACGCTGGAAACGATGTTGGAAATTGAGGAAAATAATTCTCCGCGCGGTGACTTCATGGGGATGGAGTTGAAAGCGTTTCGTGATGACGACGTGGGGCTAGACGACGCCGAAAAAATGAACCTGTTCCTTAAGGAACCCAAGTGGACCGACGGATTAAAAAGTGCGGAACGCATTGCGACCTATGGGTATGTTGATGACAACGGGCGCACGGCGCTGTATTCGACAGTAACCTCCAAAATCAGTTCACATCATTTTCAAATGGTCGTTGATCGGTCGGAGCCGAGCTCTCCGTTGGTGTGGTTGAAATTTAGAGGCGCGCGGATTGGTTTCTGGACGGCTGAAATTCTCGAGAAACGCTTGCTGGAAAAACACTCAGAGACCGCTTTTGTTTCGGCGCATACCCAAGGCACTGGGAAACAGGAGCAGTTTCATTACTTCGGGGTGACGTGGTGCGCAGAGCCATCGATCAAGAAGTTTTTAACTCTCATTGAGCAGGGAAACGTGTTGTTGGAGTTGCGAATGCATGTGAAGAAAAGCGGCGCCGCGCGCAATCATGGTTCGGCGTTCCGGATCCAGCAGAATCGAATTCACGATCTGTACCGTATCGTAAGTCAAGTGCGCCCGAAGCTGCGATAGGACGCAATATTCAAACAAGCATCGGTACAGACAATTCATAGTTTCAAACGGTTGTTTAAGTTGTCTCAAAGGCCGAGCCGATGTCTAGAAGTGCTCGATTTAGTTTGGCGATTGTGGTATTTCCGACAAAAATTCTAAATTTTTTTGTCAGTACGTAGATTTTTGAGGCTCCTCGAGATATTATACAATTGAGCGTCTCCTTTTTACGGGCTGCCTTTATCATCAAAGCTTGAATAACTAATCGAAGCAACATAGTCAGGAAAACACATGAAATTCGCACACATTCCGGTTCTTTTGGGCCTAATGCTTCTCGTGAGTCCCGCATTCGCTCAGGTGGTGTACGATGACGCCATCAACGGCAATGCTTCCAGCGACGGCGCTAACCCTACTAACGTCGCGTTTAATGTCGGCAGCAACATCATTAACGGCACCGTGACGACTCCGAGCAACACCCGAAATTTTTACACGTTCTCGATTGGAGCTCTTGAGACGTTGAGTGCGATTAATCTTGACTCGATCAGCGTGACCACTGCCTTCGGTGACCCCTCCCGCGATCCCGGTTTCTTCGCGTTAGTTTCTGGTACCAGATCCGCAAATCCGGCGAGGGGCTTCGCCAACCTTGGTGGTGGTTTGTTCGATCCATCCAACGCGGGGGCCAACTTGTTGGATATCGCGTTTAGTGATATCACTGACGGAACCGGAATTCCGTCAACCATCGGAGCTGGTGATTACACGTTTGTCATTCAGCAAACCGGCTCCGAGTTCAGCAACTTCTCTCTGGATTTTGTTGTCGCGAATGTATCCGCCGTTCCAGAACCTTCGAGTGCGGTACTGTTAAGCGGCCTGACGTTGTTGGGATTCGTCCGTCGACGCAGAAGTTAATCTTTTGGCGCACTAATCGCCTCAACGACTCCAACAAGAATGATAGCCGTAGCTGTTTGAAGCCAAGGCTATTTTTTTTCTGCGCTGCCCGCAATCAAACTAGATGGCTCAATTTCATCAAGAGAATAACTTGTCGATTGGTTCCCCTTCGCAGATCTTCAGCGGTCTACCGATCGGCGTCTGCAGCTCCTTCGAATAATCAATTCCCAGACGATTCAAGATAGTGGCATGCACGTTTTCGATTGGGTTGGCGTCCTTGAGGAATTTGGATGGAGTCTTCGAACCCTCTGTTGGAGTGGGCGATGTCTCCCCAATCACGCGCCCACCCTGAACACAGCCTCCCGCCATGGCGATGCTGAATCCATGAGGCCAATGGTCGCGCCCGCCGAGACCGTTGATCCAAGGTGTTCGCCCGAACTCCCCTCCGCAAACGACCATCGTCGTGTCCAATAAATCACGTTTTTTCAATTCTCGAATCAACGATGCAAACGCTGGATCGAGAATCTTGATTCGATTGCCCTGTAGTTCGTGATTGTTGACGTGCGTATCCCAACCGCCAAGCGTGACTTCTACGCATCGAACTCCCGCCTGAATCAATTGGATCGCCGCCAAACAACTTCGACCGAACGGAGTGTCGCCAAAAGGATCCCGCACGCTCATCGGAACTTTCGAAACGTCGAACGCCGCAAGTTGGTCTGACGCCATCATTTTGAGCGCCGCATCTAAGTTGTGATTGTCAAGCTTTCCTTTGAGGATTTGGTTGTTGGCACGCCCGGCAAGGAATTGGTTGTCCATGCGTTTAAGATCGGCCAGTCGTTGTTTTTGACGACTCTGTTTCACCAGTGCTTTAACGTCGGGGATCGATTTAAGCGGATCAAATACCTTGAATGCGTCATAGTTGTCGCCAAGGTACCCGCCGCGCGCTGGTTGTTGGCCGGGTAAAATGGAAACGTGACGCGGAATATCGATGGTGTTTCCAACAGCGTCGGTCAATTGATGGCAAATGATGCTGCCGATCGAAGGGTGCACCAATGTAGGATCCATCCGGTAACCGGTTTTCACGTTATAGATTGCGCGCTCGTGATCGCCTTCTTTGGAGGTCAATGCTCGGATCAAACTGATCGAGTCCATTTGCGTCGCCGTTTGCTCAAGCCCTTCCCCGAGCATGATTCCCGGCGCATTGGTTTTGATGGCTTTGCTACCCGCAGCAATATCACTACCGGGATGTGGATCAAACGTTTCCAGTTGGCTGGGAGCGCCCTCCATCCACAATACGATTAGGGATTTGGGACGTTTACCGCCGTTTTGCTTGTCGGTTTCTTGAGCGCGAGCCAACGTTGTGGCGACGGGACTCAACCACGACAGAGCACTGAGTCCAGCAGCCTTAAGGATCGTTCGGCGATTGTAGTGTTGGGGGCTATTGCAGTGCATGGCCGTCTCTAATGGTTCCAACTGAATTCCATGCTGTTGACCAGCGTCCAGTAAATGTCCTGAGCGCGCTCTTTCCTTTGATCTCCCGTGGTGGCGTCTATGGAAGACATGAAATGCGCTTGTTCTTCCGTCGTCGGGCGCCGAGAAAGAACCGTCAAAAAAATTGTCTCTAACAACTTTTCGGCGTCCGGCGACAGTGCCGCCAAGTGAACCACCGAGTGTATTCCTTCGTTGATGCGGTCGGACAGCATATCGCCATTCATTAATAACAACTTCTGCGTCACTGTCTCGCCGCGCTGAACAAATTCCTCTTCGCCCGGATCTCCGAATCGTTCAACGAATTCACGTTTACTTCCAAACTTCATCAAACGATCGAGAATATGAGACTCCGAATTGATGGTCGTCAGCGAAGAAGATTGCACGATCGCTCCCGCGACTTGATCGGGCCGTAAGCGTCGCATAGGGAAAACGGCGAAGCTCTGTGCGTGAGGATGAGTGATCTCGAATGAAGCGCGGCTGTTCAGACGCCCTGGTTTGCAACTTGCGATTATGCGAATGACGCGTTGCAGATCGTATTGGGAGGCGATGAAATCATCGACCATGATCTCCAATGGTTTGGGGAAAGGGCCGGCCAATGGAATGTCGTCAACCGGCTCTATCAGTGCCCTGCCGTAAACAATTGCCCACATGCGGTTGATGATCGAACGCGCGAAGGGACGGTTTTTAGGATGTGTCACCCAATTGGCCAATCGCACTCTCGCGTTCGATTCGCCGCCATCGAGATTCCTCAGAAACGGTAAGGCCGGTGGAACGTCGCTTTCGTCTGAATCACCCAATAGCTGAACCTGCCAAGGGACAGGTTCCTGGCTGTCTTGCACCCCGCCAAGCGAAACTCCCGTACCGGAGAAAAAAGCAGCCAGAGAATGGAAATCGGTTTGCAGGCCACCCGAGGGATCGTCTGGATCGCCGAGATTGACGTTGCCAAGAAAGTCGTCGTGGCATTGCAAGCAATCGATTCGCATTCCCAGAAACGCGCGCGACGTACGGCCTGCCATCAAGACGGGGGCGACTAAATTCTTGTCTTCGTTTTGATCAACCGCCTTGGAATAGAAATTTACCGCCGGACTTTGCGTCCAAGTGCCTGTGTCAGTCAATAAATGCCGAACGACTTGGTCATACGGAACGTTTTGTTTCAACTGTTTGGCCAACCAGTTGGCAAACCTTGATCGTCGATAGACCAGAAACGGACCGCTGTCGACTCCCACAAACGCGCGCGTCAGTCGCTCAGCCAAAAACAGGCTTGTCCGGTCATCTTCAAGCAGGTGCTCCAGCCAGCGTTGATTGCGCTGATTCGCCGGAACGCTTTCGAGCACACGTATCTCTTCGAGCGACGGAACGGTGCCAGCCAAGCCCAGTGACATGCGCCGCGCGTAGGCCAAGTGATCGACTTCATCTGCGACTTTGAGGTCGGCATCGCGCCACGTCTCTTCAAACGCGGCATCCACTCGGTCAATCGTTAGTTTTATGGGCGACACTTTCGACGCCGCATTTTCGGTTGCGGTCACGCTTTTTACGTTATCGCTTGATGCGGTCGGCAGGGATGATTTAGCCAAGGTAGAAAACCGCGTCCCCGGATCGTAGTCCATCAAGAATCCAGCCACCGCAACGGCGCCCGTCGTGCAAAGAGCGCAAAAGAAGACGTTTCTTCCCCACGTGCTCAGCTTGGACCGCGATGCAGAGGCTGACTGATTTGGGCTAGAAATCGCGTCTTGGGGTTGCATTTGCTGGCTGCGTGAAGTTTTCGAAGCAGAATTCCGATCACTTTACTTTACCCCTGCAAAGTCGGTCAGTTTCCTGATTTTCAGGGATTTTGCCGTTTTGTGATGCTTTTGACATCCTTGCGGTTCGATGACCAGCGTTGACACTCGGGCCGCAAAAACTACCATGTTGGGCTTCCATTTTCGGCAGTGAACAGCCATCGTCGTTTCTTCCTTTTAACTGAGAATGTGCAGGCGTTAATTTTGAAAACTGCCATCGAAAAAGCCAATACGCTCATCGAAGCCCTCGGGTGGATCCGTCAATTCCGTGACAAAACCACCGTGATTAAACTCGGTGGCAGCATCCTGAATGACATTGATGCGCTGCGTTTCATTCTGCTGGATATTCACTTCATGGAGACCGTGGGGATGAGACCGGTGGTCATTCACGGCGGTGGTAGTCGCATCAGCGCTGCAATGGAAACGGCCGGCATCGAACCGCGCTTTGTTCAAGGTCGACGTTACACCGATGCTGCAACGCTGGACATTGTCGAACAAACACTCGCCGTTGAAACCAATCATTTCATTGCTGATGAATATGAAAAGATTGGTGGCAGATCGATGACGCTCAATTTTGAATCATCTCCGGTGCTCGAGGGGGAAGTCCTCAAATTGTCCGACGAGGACGGGAATCCAGTCGATCTTGGTTTCGTTGGAGAGGTCACTAAAGTTGACCGCATCACGATTGATAATCTGTGTTACGCCGGTCAGACGCCGTTCATCCCATCGATGGCCGAAACCACCGATGGTCAAAAACTGAACGTCAATGCGGATACGGCCGCAACCAAGGTCGCTCAGGAGTTGAGCGCTGAAAAATTGATCATCCTCAGCGATGTTCCCGGTGTGCTACGCGATCCAGAGGATCCTGAATCGCTGGTGTCGGCGCTGACCAAGGACGAAGCGTTGGCGATGATCGCCGATGGAACAATCAGTGGTGGAATGATCCCAAAAGTTGAGGCTTGTTTGGCGACGATTGATCGCGGGGTGAGCAAAGTTCACATTATTGACGGTCGAGTTCGTCATGGGCTGTTGTTGGAGATTTACACCAGTAAGGGCATCGGGACGGTGATTAGCCGCGACTAGGTGGCTGGAATCTCAATTCCAAAAATTCAATTTGGTCGTGAACCTGATTGGTTGCGACAGCCTCTGTGCCTGTTTCCCCAGTAGAGATTAACCGTTTTTTGCAATCGCAATTTTTGAAAGAAGGCGTGCCATGCGACACGTATTGTCACTATTAGATTTATCAACCGAAGAGATCACTCGTGTGCTGGCTTTGTCGGCACAATACAAGCGTGATTTGAAGGCCGGTAGCCGTCCGTCCGTTTTGGCCAATAACACCTTGGGCCTGCTGTTTGAGAAACCGTCGCTGCGGACGCGCGTCAGTTTCGAAACGCTGACTACTCAGCTTGGCGGCAACAGTTTGTTTCTCGGCGATGACGTGGGGTGGGGCAAGCGCGAACCTGTCCAAGATTTTATGCCGATCCTTACCAGTTACCTTGATCTTCTGGTTATTCGCGCCAAAAGCCACGCCGCAGTTGCCGAGGCATGTGAGTACTCGCGCTGTCCGATCATTAACGGGCTGACCGATGTGTCTCACCCGTGTCAAGCGCTTGCTGATATGCTGACGATTCAGGAACACACCGCTGACATTAACAAAACGAAAGTGGCGTTTCTGGGAGACGGCAACAATGTCTCTTATTCGCTTGCTGTGATTTGCTGTAAGCTGGGAATTGAGTTTACCCTTGGTGCGCCCGTCAACTACCAATTCGACGCGGCCTTGATCGAAGACTTGAACAACCATGCTGGCAAGGAATTGATTCGCCAGAGTGAAGATCCGGTTGCATCGGTGAAAGATGCGGAATTTGTGTTCACCGACGTGTGGACCAGCATGGGGCAAGAAGCCGAAACGAAGCAACGCCTCGCGGATTTGAAAGACTATCAAGTCAACACGGAACTGATGAGCAAAGCGGCGTCCAATGCCCAATTCATGCATTGCCTGCCAGCGCGTCGCGGCGAAGAGGTGACGTCCGACGTGATCGAGAGCGGTTCAAGCCTGATCATCGAAGAAGCCGAAAATCGACTGCACGCCCAAAAGGGCTTGGTGGTTTGGCTGACGCAGGAAGCCAACGCGTAGTGCAAGCGTCTCGCTTGTTCAGATCTTTACGGCAACAAGCGGGACGCTTGTGCTGGGGTGCTAAATGACAAGCGGGACGCTTGTGCTACGGTGCCTGCCCGATTTTGTCTTTGCCCACCCATTGCCGCAGCACTTCGGGGATCACAACCGAACCGTCGGCTTGCTGATGATTCTCCAGAATCGAAATCAGGGCTCGCGAAAGCGCGAACGCCGTGCCGTTAAGCGTGTGAACAAAATGCGTTCCCTTCTCGCCCGTCTTTTTGTAACGGATGTTCAAACGCCGGGCTTGATAGTCGGTGCAGTTCGACGTACTGGTGACCTCACCCCACTCGCCAGCATCACCACGACCGGGCATCCACGCTTCCAGATCAAACTTCCGGTAGGCTGGCCCGCCAAGATCGCCGGTGGCTGTATCGACGACACGATAAGGCACTCCGATCGCATCGAATAAATCGCACTCGATCTCACGCAACTGTTGGTGAATATCATCGCTCTGTTCCGGCAGCGTGAAAGCGAACATTTCAATTTTTGTGAATTGATGAACACGGTACAGTCCGCGTGAAGCGCGTCCGGCCGCGCCTGCCTCGGTACGGTAACAGTGACTGATGCCGCACAACTTCAATGGCAGGTCCTCGTCCGAGAACACTTTGCCACTGTATAGTCCACCGAGTGTAATTTCGGCGGTGCCGATCAGAGACAGGTCCGTTTCCTCGATGCTGTAGATCTGCGTCTCGGGACCGCGCGGGTTGAACCCGATTCCCTCAAGCACACTGTCGCGCGCCAAGTCTGGCGTAACTGTCGGCGTGAAACCCCGTTTGACCAACTCGGTCACGGCGAACTGTTGCAGTGCCAAATCCAGTAAGACTAAATCCCCTTTTAGAAAGTAGAATCCGCCGCCGGTTGTCCGAGCACCTCCCTCGAAATCGATCCAATCGTGCTTGACTCCCAGATCTAGATGATCTTGAACTTCGAAATCGAACTTGCGCGGTTCATGTTTGCCGCGTTTGATTTCTAGGTTTGCCTTGTCGTCGACGCCCACCGGTGCGTCGGCGTGAGCCATGTTGGGGATCAAGATTTCGATCTCGTGAACGGCGGATTCCATCTGGTCGAGTTCTGTCTGCGCCTCATTTTTCTGGCCGCGCAATGTCTTCGCGGCTTCCTTGAGGGTTTCGCGTTCGGCATCGTCTTTGGCTTTGCCGATCAGCTTGGATT
>CALKXO010000147.1 GCA_938003615.1 uncultured Pirellulaceae bacterium
GAAAACGAAAAAAAGAAAACGAAAAAAAGGCAGGCGAGTAATCGCCTGCCTTTTCCTTTTAAGTCGTTTCGAAAATTCCGTCGGAGGAGTTTTCTTCAACAGACTTGAGTACGTTGGTATCGCCAGTTTCCCTTTGCTACCGGCAGTCGATCGTTGAACTAGCCAAAGATCTTAGGAGCGCCGACTTGGTCGTGGATCTGGTTGCAGACCTGCGGGTCGATGCCAAGTCCCTGTGCGAGTTGGCCGAGGTATTGGGCCTCATTCTGTGAATCAAGTTCGATTGAAGTCAACGACAGAAGATAAACATCGCCTGCGAGCTCACGTGGAACAGACTGGGCGAAACCCTGCACGTCCAATGGTGCCGCGAATTCTCGTTGAACAAAGTCGATCTCATCTTGTGACACATCGCTGCCGAGACTCGCAACAATTTTTTGTTTTTCAGCGTCATCAATGCGGCCATCGGATTTGGCTGCGTTGATCATTCCACGGATGATGATTTCAGCCTGCTGATTCGCTTGTGCATGTTGCTCTTGTGGTACTTCAGGGGCTTGGCCTCCACCGAGAACCGATCCTAGTAAACTACCAAGTGCACCACCGCCGGCAGATTGACCGCCGGCAGATTGACCGCCGCCACCGCCGAGAACACTACCTAGAAGATCTCCAAGTCCGCCACCCGATTGTTGCGGTTGCTGTTGTTGTGCCCCGCCTAGGACGCTACCGAGTAATCCGCCAAGCCCGCCGCCTGATTGCTGCTGAGCTCCGCCACCGCCTAAAACGCTGCCGAGGAGTCCGCCTAGGCCTCCGCCGCCACTTTGCTGGCCACCACCGAGCAAGCCGCCCAGAAGTTTTCCGCCAAGTCCTGACGAGAGTGCTCTATTGCCCAGTAGGCTTCCAAGTAATTTGACTGCGTCCATAACATTTCCTCTTCTTTGATCCAACGATGAAACCAGATAAATGAGTGGCTGGACCATCAATTGATCAACCAACATTCCCAAGTTTATTGCATACCCAAGCTGATATCCATCGGGGTGGCTGCCCTGAGTGAGCCCAAGGTTATTAAAGTCGGTAAATTACGGCTGTTGGGAGCGTTTGTTGTGACCAAGGTAGCGGAAAAAACTCGTTGGACACGTGATCAAGCCTACCTATCTAGGCTGCTTGTTAGTGACTTGCGTTGAAGAAATCTCAATTGCCGGATACGTTATGCGGATCGATCGCTGACCCCTCGTGCGTATCGATCTCGCTTTATCGGCAAACAATCGTCCCACAATATTTCGTTTTCGCGTTTCGGCGACTAGGCATTATGCAATCGACATCGGCAGTTTCGTCTTGTGACCTCCAGAACCTAAGAGAGCATGCTGTCTCGGTTCACTCAGATCTTGGCGTAGCGCTTGATGCGGCAGTCGCCGCAGGGAAGATCATCGCGGATGGATTCGGCAAATTTCATACGATTGACCAGAAAGGCGTCGGTGACTTTGTCTCCGAAGTCGACCAAATGGCAGACAAAGTCGTTTGTGAGATTCTTGGAAACGATAGTAGTACAGCCATTCTGTCTGAAGAGCTTCACCCCGAACTTGCCAATGGCGTCGATGATTTTTGGATCGTCGATCCGCTCGACGCGACCAGCGCATTCTTGATGCAAGCCGGTCGGCAATTTCCTTCTGTGCTGATTGGGAAATACGTGGGAGGACAGGCGGTGTTGGGGCTGGCACATTTCCCGTTGACCGGCGAGTGGTTCTATGGCTTCAAAGATCGCCACGCGTTCAAAAACACCCAACGCTTGCAGGTGCCCAAAGAGGAAAGAGAACTTGGCGACGTTTGGGTAGAGATGAACCAGTATGGTGATTCCAAATTCGAAACCGAATCATTTACCACACTTCGTGATCGCTTGCGGACCAACGACGGAGCGCGGATGGTAACAACAACAGTCCCCAACTCGGGAGTGGCGCTGCGGGTCGCCGAAGCGGAGACCGGTTTGGCGGCAGCAATTCACGACAACAGCGCAGTGAAAATTAAACAGGCGCCTTGGGATGTTGCGCCTGTGAAGCTGATTCTCGAAGAGGCTGGTGGCGTGTTCTTGAATCTAGATGGCCAGCCGATTGATCCCTTCGTCGCCGAAGTTTCGGTGATTGCCCAAAGTCGTGATCTGGCGGAGCAAATCATCCACCTCGCCAGACCGTAGTGAGGTCCCATATTAGAGAGCCGCAATATGTTTGACAATTAGCACGGCGGCTTCCATTTTGTCTCCGCTAAATTTGCGAACTGATTCTCCCGAACTGTCGATCACGTTAATTGAATTTACCTCCGAACCAATTGCTTCGACGCCGTTAAGCACAATTAGGTCAAATTGCTTTGCCCTCAATTTTTTCAGAGCATTGGGCAACCCATTTTCGGTTTCCATAGCGAATCCAATCGACCATTGATGCGATTGTTTCATTTTGCCCAAGGCCATCATGATGTCGGGCGTGCCTCCCAGTTCCAACGTCAGATTGCCGTCGGTCTTTTTGATCTTTTCGTCGGCCACCACCAACGGAGCGAAATCGCAGGGGGCGGCAACTCCAATCGCTCCGTCACAGGACGGGAATTGCCCGATTGCTGCCGCCAACATCTCTTCAGTGGTCAGCACCGAGACGACTTCTGCTGCTTCTGGATACGTGATGCTGACCGGACCGGAGATCACAACGACTTCATGGCCGGCCGCTAATGCTGCCGTTGCTAACGCACATCCCATCCGTCCGCTCGATGCGTTGCTCAGGTATCGCACCGGGTCCAGATACTGTCGTGTGGGACCAGAGGTGATCAGAATTCGAGCCATGTGTGGTCCGTTTGTGGTTGTTGTGTCGCTGTTAGTCGTGAAGGTGATGAAGTCGTGGGCGAGCCTACGCGTCCCTGCGTGAGCAAAGTGATTCAAGTACGCGTAGTCTTGTCCACGACGAAATTCTTCGATGCTAGAACGCCGCTTCGATCGCTTCGGCGATTTCGTTTGGTTCAGCCATGCGCCCGGCCCCCTTGGTGCGGCAGCTGAGCCAACCGGTGCCCGGTCCGACAATCGTAACGCCATCGGACTTCAATTGGTTCACATTTCGGCCAACCGCAGGATGATTCCACATCTCAGTATTCATCGCCGGAGCAACGAGAACCTTACCGGTGAAGCACAAGTACAACGTCGATAGCAGATCGTCAGAATGCCCTTGTGCGGCGGCAGCTAGAAAATGAGCCGTCGCTGGAGCAACACACAACACGTCGTAGTGTCGCGCAATTTCAATATGCGAACCCAGCGGATACCTTGGATCAAAGAGGTCCTTCACCACCGGTTTACCGCAAAGAGCAGCCAGCGTCGCGCTGCTAATGAACTTCTCGGCAGTGGGAGACATCACAACACAGACATCGTGCCCCGCCTGCGCTAGATGACTGACCAACGCGGCTGATTTGAAAGCCGCGATTCCACCAGCGATTGCGACCACAATCTTTTGTTGCTCAGCATTGTCTGTCATGGGGTGGTCACTTTTCTAAATGGAGGCGCCACGCCACTACATTTCGTCGAAATCGATTGTCTGTAGCGGATCGGCTTCCAGTTCCTGGCTGAATCCGACATTGTCAGACGTGTCCAGAAAGATTTTGTCATGGATGATTTCTTGCAGAACCACCGCCATGTTGTCTTGCTCGTTGGTTTGAATCAGCGGGCGTGCGCCTTGGTTCAATTGCACCAATCGCTTTTGAATCAAGGTGGACAATTTGAAGCGACCGCCAACTTTGCGAACGATATCTTCTTGTTTAAGCTCTTCGTACATCCCGTGTCACTCCGCACTTTCGAGTATCTGACAAATGTCGGCCGCAGTTTGTTCGACCGAATGATTGATGATCACGTGTTGATAACTGGCTGACGCGTCCAGCTCCTTCGTCGCGACTTCCAGCCGGCGCTGAAGGTCTTCTTCTGATTCTGTCCCCCGTCCACGCAAACGGCGTTCAAGTTCTTGAGCGCTTCCGGGGTGGACGAAGATTGTAATCGCTTCAGGGTAATGGACGAGGACCTTTTGGGCACCCTCGACGTCGATTTCCAAAATTACCCATTTCCCTTGGTCCAGACCTTCCCGAACCGTAGATTTCAGCGTGCCGTACCAGTGCCCTAGACCAAATACCTCCACGAATTCTAAAAAGTCCCCCGCATCGCGGTGCTTCTCAAATTCCTGACTCGTCAAATAATGATAGCTCGTGCCTTCGGTTTCGCCGTCTCTTTTGAGGCGTGTCGTCGCCGAAACGCTCATCTTCAACGGCCTCTTACAGTCCGCAAACAGTCTCGTCAAAACCGTTGTCTTGCCGACACCCGATGGGCCCGAAAAAATCACGACGCGGCCGCGGGTGTGGTTAAGGTCGGATTGTTCGTTGCTGGAATCCATATCCCTATTCTACGTTTTGAACCATTTCCCGGATACGCTCAATCGCGGTCTTCATTTCGACAACATGCCGCGCAATGTCTGAGTCGTTGGCTTTGGAGCCAATGGTATTGGTCTCACGCAGCATCTCTTGAACCAGAAAATCCAGTTTCTTGCCGTTGCTTTGCGGTTCGTCGACGACACTATCGAACTGTTGAAGATGGTTCCGTAATCGCACGACTTCTTCGGATATGTCACATCGCTCGGCAAATACACCGACCTCTCGCACGATATCCGCCGCCGTGATGGACACATTAAATTTCTCTAGCATCCCGTTGATTCGGTCCGTCATCTTTTTGCCGTAAGCCTCCACCACACGCGGGGCCAGTTGCTCCACGCTGACCAGTTCGCTGACGATTTTCTGACAGTTCGACAGCATGTCCTGGCTCATGGCATCGCCTTCTTGGTGACGCATCGCGTTCAGTTGCTTGAGCGCATCGGCGGTGGCTTGTTTAATCAACGGCCACAGCGCTTCAACGCCGTCGCTACTGCTGGAGTCTTCTACGACCCCCGGTAGCTGAAGGATCGATTCGAGGTTGACCGACTGGCTGCCATCAGCCACTTCAGAAAGTTGCAGCCAGTAGGAGCTAATCAGTTCCTTGTTCAGGCGATAGTCATGAGCTGATTTTTCGACATGGCAGCGCACGCGCACACTGACCGACCCACGGTTGAGCTGTGACTTGACGATCGTCTCTAATTCCGCCTGGCGTTTGGCGGACAGATCGCTGAAAACGTTCAGCTTCAGAAAGCGGTTATTGACCGCTCTGACTTCGACGTTGACTTGCGCTTGGTCATTTTGCTGGAGCCCTTCTCCGTGCCCCGTCATGCTTAATAACAAGTTCTTCTAC